>DASUAS010000301.1:0-10818 GCA_035763625.1 Acidimicrobiia bacterium | reverse complement strand
ACATCGGCGTGGCGAACGGCCTGACGCTCGGCGACATGACGGTGGTGGGACCGACCGGGCGGCGCGTGGGGCTCCCCGCGTTCGCGGGCCGCACGTACCCCGGTCGTGCCATCGCGGTGCGCCGCCGGGAATTCGACGACGTGCTGCGTGACGCCGCGCTCGCGGCCGGCGCCGAGCCGTTCGTCGGGCGGGCCGCACGGCCACGGTTCGGCGACGCCGGGCTGGAGGGGTTCGAGCTGTCGAGCGGCATCGAGCTGCGCGCCGACATCGTGATCGGGGCCGACGGCGCGACCAGCCAGGTCGCGGCGGCGGCCGAGCTCGTGGATCCCCGCCGCGTGTTGTGGGCGTTCGCGCTGCGCGCCTACTCCGCCGCCGCGGTCGATCGTCCCCACATCACGTTCTGGGAACCGACGCCCGGGCGCGCGCTGCCGGGCTACGGCTGGATCTTCCCGGGCGCCGACGGCGGTTCGAACCTCGGCCTGGGCGTCGGCATGCGATCGACGCGCACCGGCGCCGCCAGCGCCACTCGCCTCCTGCCCGCGTTCGTCGCGCACCTGCGCCGCCTCGACCTCGTCGACGGCGACGCGCACGGCACGCCGCTGGGCGGGTGGCTCAAGCTCGGGATGGTCGGCACGACGCCCGCCCGCGGACGCGTCTTGCTCGTGGGCGATGCCGCGGGACTGGTCAACCCGCTCCAGGGTGAGGGCATCGGTGCCGCGCTCGGCAGCGGACGCGCTGCGGCCGAGGCCGCACTCGCGGGTCCACCCCGAGCCGCCGACCGCTACCGCACGTATCTGCGCAGGACGCACGCGCCCTTCATGTCGTCGACGGCGCCGGCGCACGCGGCGATGCTCGGGCGACCGCGCGCGATCGCACTGCTGGCGCGCGCGCTCACGGCACCGGTCGCGAGCCGGGCGATCGCGGGAGCCTGGTCGCTGTACTGGAACGACCTCGTCATCGGCGCGACGCCTCGGCCTTCGCGGTCGCTGGCGCGCGCCGTCGCGCAGGCAGGCTCGTTCGCGACCGCGCGCAGCGACGCCGCGCGTTCGATCATGCGGACGCTCGAGGCCGACGACCCGGGGACGCCGGTGCCTGACCGCGCCCGCGATGGCGGGTCGCCGACCGGGAGATCAGTCGTGGATGCGCAACGCCCGCGCGGGCTCGATGTGTGAGGCCATGCGCGCCGGGAGCAGCGCGGCGAGGAGTGCGGGAACCAGCGCGATGGCGACGATGACCGCGATCTCCACCACCGGCACGCCGAAGGTGAACCCGGCCGCGAAGTCGGCGCCCGAGACGGCAAGCACGTAGCACGCCGCGATCGCGATGACCACACCGAGCGCCACTCCGAGCGTGGCGACCACGCCGGCCTCGAACACGAACGTGCGCGCGACCGAATGCGGCTGGAACCCGAGCGATCGGAGCACGCCGACCTCGCGCCGCCGTTCCCGCACCGCTCGGAACATGATGACGCCCACACCAGCCACCGCGATCAGGAGCCCCGCCCCCACGAACTGCTGCATGAGCGTGAAGAACGCGCTGTTCTGCGCGACCGCGGTGGCCACGACGCTGTGCACGGTGTCGGCGTCGGCGCCGTTCCCCACGAAGTCGGCACGGATGCGCCGCACCGTCGCGTCGGGATTCGCGGCAGCGACGTAGAAGCGCGACGGCACCGCCCGATCCCCGAACACGTCACCGAGGGCCACTCGAGACACGAACGCCCCGCTCCCGAGGAAGTCGTTCTCCGCGATGGCGGCGACGCGGAACGCGCGCCGCCGGCCGGTCTGCGGGTCACGCATGACGACGCGATCGCCGACGCGGGCCGCCCTCTCGGCCGGGCCGCCCGCGACCTGGAGGAAGAAGTCGTCGATGATCATCAGGTTCGGATCGCGGGCGACGGCGGCCCAGGCCGCGCGGTCGGTGGCGTACCCGCCGCGATCGCGGAGATGCGGTGGTGCGTCGGCGAGCTCGGTGCCGATCCCGGTGGCGGGCCAGGGTGTGCGGCTGCGACGAGCGGTGGTGAACTCCGCGGTCGTGTAGCCGAGCGGCGCGACCCGCGTCACCCCGGGCAGCGCGGCCAACTTCGCCGCCGACACCGGGTTGTTGGGGTTGGAGACGAGCTCGACGCCGAAACCACCGGAGAGGTTCCGGGCGATGTCGTCGGTGCGGCCGCGGAACATGAACGAGATCTCGCTCATGTAGACGAGCGTGAGGACGATGATCGCGAACATCCCCAGCGTCATCGCGGTGCGGAACCGGCGTGCCAGCGGATACGCGAGCCCCAGGCGTGCGGCAAGCGAGCTCCCGCGGTTGCCGAGGAGATGACCGATCGAATCGAGGTGGGCCGTCACCAGGTAGACCGCAGCGGCGGTGAGCGCGAGGCCTTGCACGAGGAACAGGGGGATCTCGATCGTCGCGTCGAGCGCGGCGAGCGGGACGAAGCACGCGACCGCCCACGCGATCACCGCGACGCTGACCCACGTGTACACGCTCCGGGCCGGGAGGTGGCGCGCCAGCCAGGGCGCGAGCCCGACGATCACGAGCATCGGTCCGGCCATCACCCCGTACTGGTTCGGCCCACTGAATCCCGCGAACGTCAGGAGGGCGCCGAGCACCACGGCCACAGCACCGAGCCAGACGACCCGGCGCCGAGGTCGCGGGCGGGTCGCGACGGTGATGTCGCGGATCGCCTGGATGATGTTGACCCGCGCGATCCGGATGCTCGCCAACAGGATGGTGGCAGTCGAGACCGCGAGCCCGACCGCGAAGCCGGTGAAGACCGTCGACCAGTCGAACTCGAAGGTGAGGTGCAGCGCGTTGACCTCACGGCCCGAGGTGAGGATGGTGTCGGCTCGCCAGGCGATGAGCCGTCCGAACGCGATGCCGAGAAGGGCGCCGAGCGCGCTCGCGAGCACCGCGTAGATCCATCCTTCGGTTGCGAGCGCGGCAACGAGCGTCCGTCGGCGCATCCCGACGGCGCGGAGCATGCCGAGCTCCGAGCGACGCTCGTCGGCCAGCATGACGAACACGTTGACCAGGAGCAGGATCCCAGCCGCGACCGCGAACATCCCAATGGTGAAGTAGAGCTGCGAGAGCGAGCGGCCGGCCTTGTCGGCGCGGTCGAGCACGTCCTGCTTCACCGGCTCCACGCGAGCGCCCGAACCGGCGAGTGCGCGATCCACGGCACGCGTCACCGTCGCGGTGTTCGCGGCGCCTTGCTCCACGCCG
This sequence comes from Acidimicrobiia bacterium, assembly GCA_035763625.1. Taxonomy (GTDB): domain Bacteria; phylum Actinomycetota; class Acidimicrobiia; order IMCC26256; family DASPTH01; genus DASUAS01. The sequence goes on along the minus strand of DASUAS010000301.1, from coordinate 7,593 downwards.
CCGCGGTTGGAGATCGCGACCACCTGACGCGGTGGTTCGGCCTCCGTGCCCGGAGCCGCCTGCGCCACCAGCCGCCCGATCGTCCCGGGCGCCACCAAGACGTTGTACGACTGCTGCCGCGCGTCGATGGGCCAGAAGCCGGCGACGCCGCGACGCGGGAGCACCCGGTCGACGGTCAGCTCGACGTTGCCGCCTCCCGCGAAGGCGTGGAACCTGGAGCCGACCTCGAGCCCGAGCCGGTCGGCGAGATCGGCGGTGACCGCGGCCCGGCCGTCGGTCGGTGTCGGCCCGCTGATCCCGGTCGCCGACGGGTCACCGCCGAAGCGACGCGCGGCCGGGAAGTCGACTTCCAGCAGCTGGGCGCGGGGCTGCGTTCCACCGTCGTGCCCGGTCGCGACGACGGCGGCAGGTGCCGTGGTGAAGGCCAGCGTGCCGTCGATCCCCGCCGACGACAGGCCGGAGAGCCGGTCGCGCAGCGCCGGGCCCTGCGCGACCGGGACCGTGACCGTCTCGTCGATGGGCCCGAGCTGGTCGTAGGCGACGGCACGGATCGACCGCGTGATGGTGTCGCCGACGACGAACGATCCGGTGATGATCGCGGTGCCGAGCAGCGAGCCGACGATCACGAGCACGGCCTCGACCGGCCGGCGAGTCGTGTGCCGGGTCGCAAGCCGCCGCACGAGCACCGATCGCGCCAGCACGACGACGAACGGGATCGCGAGCAGCGCGAAGAGGAAGTACGTCACCGGTTGGTCACCGCCGACGCCCCGACTTCGTCGGCGACGATCGAGCCGTCGCGCATGCGGATCATCCGTTGCGCCTGCGCGCCGACGGCAGGGTCGTGGGTCACGAGGACGAGCGTCAGGCCATCACGGTGGAGCTCGTTCATCAACACCATCACGTCGCCCGCGCTCTCGGAGTCGAGGGCGCCGGTCGGCTCGTCGGCCCACACGATCGACGGCCGGCCCGCGAGCGCACGCGCGATCGTGACCCGTTGCTGCTCACCACCCGACAGCTCGTTGGGTCGATGCGAGACCCGGGCGCCGAGTCCCACGCGTTCGAGCGTCGCAACCGCGCGCTGGCGTGCCTCGCGGGGCTTCGCGCCGGCCAGGAGCAGGGGCACCTCGACGTTCTCCACCGCGGTGAGCACGGGGATGAGGTTGAACTGCTGGAAGACGAAGCCCATCGTCGACGCGCGCTCACGGGTGCGTTCCGCGTCGCTGAGGTCGTGGATCGAGCGGCCGGCGAGCGACACCCGCCCGTCGTCGATCGCGTCGAGTCCCGAGAGGCAGTTCAGGAGCGTGGTCTTGCCGGAGCCCGACGGCCCCATGACCGCGACGAACTCGCCCTCGCCGACGATCAGGGACACGTCGCGCAGCGCCCAGACCTCTCCCGCGCCAGTTCGGTACACCTTCCGCACCGATTCGGCGACGAGGAGCGCGGACGGCTCTGAAGCGCGATCCAGATCCATGCCATGAGTGTCCGGCACCTGCCGCCTCGAGCGTCAGGGCCGAAGGGCCCGACCACCGAGGATCCATTCGTCCCTCACGCGCGACTTCGCGGGGGCGCGCCCCATCCGCCGTCGCCTCCGAGCTTCTTGCACATCCCCGATCCGGGGCAAGACGCGGCCGCCGATGACAGCCGCCGCTGCGAGGGTTATCGTGCGGTGACCCGCACTCCTCGCGAGAGGGGGACTCGATGTTCCCGTCCTCGTTCGACTACCTCGCAGCGCACTCCGTCGACGAGGCGCTCGCGGCCAAGCGTGAAGGCGGCGACGACACCCGCTTCCTCGCCGGCGGTCAGAGCCTGATCCCGATGATGAAGACGCGCCTGGCGGCCCCGGCGAAGCTCGTCGACATCAACGGCATCCCCGGTCTCGACACGCTCGAGCGGGCCAACGGGCATCTGCGCGTCGGCGCGCTCGTGCGTCACGCTGATCTCGCCCGCTCCGACCTCACGTTCGGTGCGGTGCGTTCGGCGGCGCCGTGGATCTCCGATCCCCTCGTGCGCAACCGCGGCACGTTGTGTGGGTCGGTCGCGCACTGCGATCCCGAGGGCGACTGGAATTCGGTCCTGCTCGCCACCGGCGCGGAGGTGATCGCGCGCGGCAGGAACAGCGAGCGCGCGATCCCGATCACCGAGTTCGTCGTCGACTTCTTCGCCAACGCGTTGAGCGACGACGAGATGGTGACGGAGGTGCACATCCCGATCCCCCGGGGCCGCGCCGGTGGTTCCTACCAGAAGCTCGAGCGCAAGGTGGGCGACTACGCAACCGTTGCCGTCGCTGCGCACCTCGAGCTCGCCGACGACGGCACGATCGCGAACGCGGGGCTCGCGCTCACCGCCGTCAATCCCATGAACACCAAGGTCACCGCGGCGGAGTCGATGCTCGTGGGCCAGCAGCCCGACACCGAGCTGTTCGACGCCGCGGCGGAGGTGGCCGCACAGGCGGCGCAGCCGCGCGACGACATCCGGGGCTCCGCGGTGTGGAAGCGCAACATCGTGCGCGTGTTCACGCGTCGCGCGCTGGTCGCGGCCGCCCTCGAAGCCGGAGCGGCGGTCGAGTAGTCCCGAACCGAGAAGGAGCAGCGTCGTGGAGATCACGGTCATGGTGAACGGCACCGACTACACGCGCGACGTCGAGCCCCGATTGCTCCTCTCCGACTTCATCCGCACCGGCACCGGACTCACCGGCACCCACGTGGGCTGCGACACGACCAGCTGCGGCGCGTGCACGGTGCTGGTCGACGGCACGCCGATGAAGTCGTGCACGATGTTCGCGGTCCAGGCCGACGGTCACGCGCTCACCACCGTCGAAGGCCTGAGCGAGGGCGGCGCGCCCGGGAAGATGCAGGCCGCGTTCAAGGAGGCGCACGGCCTGCAGTGCGGGTTCTGCACGCCGGGGATGATGCTGGTCGGCGTGGCGCTGCTCGAGCAGAACCCGGACCCCACCGAGGACGACGTGCGGTGGGCGATCTCGGGGAACCTCTGCCGCTGCACCGGCTACATGAACATCGTGAAGGCGATCCTCGCCGCCGCGGCCGAGCGCGAACGCGAGCCGGTGACTGCAGGAGCGTCGTCATGACCACCACCCAGCCCGCGCCCACCAGCCAGCCCGCGCCCACCACCACGCCCGAGATCGGCGGCATCGGTCACTCGGTCAAGCGGATCGAGGACGACCGCTTCGTCGCCGGCCAGGGCCACTACCTCGACGACCACACGCTCCCCGGCATGCTGCACATGGCGATCCTGCGGTCACCCGTCGCCCACGCGCGCATCCGCAGCATCGACACGTCGGCGGCGGAGGCGATGGACGGCGTGGTCGCGGTGGTCACCGGGGCGCTCCTCGCCAACTACAAGCTCGACTGGATGCCCACGATGTCGGGCGACACGCAGGCGGTGCTCGCCACCGACAAGGTGCGGTTCCAGGGCCAGGAGGTCGCGGCGGTCGTCGCCACCGACCCCTACCTCGCCGAGGACGCGCTGGAGCTCATCGACGTCGACTACGAGATCCTCCCGGCGATCACGTCGCCGCAGCAGGCGCTCGCCGACGGCGCGCCCGTCATCCGCGACGACAAGGACGGCAAGGCCGACAACCTCGTGTACGAGTGGGAGAGCGGCGACGAGGCCGCCACGTCGGCCGCGTTCGAGCAGGCCGACCGGGTGGTGACGCTGGAGACGCACTACCCGCGCTCGCACCCGTCGCCGTTGGAGACGTGCGGCATCCTCGCCGACGTCAACTCGGTGAGCGGCCAGGCGACCATCTACATGACGTCGCAGGCGCCGCACGCGCACCGCACGGTGTTCGCGATGGTGTCGGGCCTGCCCGAGCAGAACATCCGCATCATCAGCCCCGACATCGGCGGTGGGTTCGGCAACAAGGTGCCGGTGTATCCGGGGTACGTGGTGGCGACTGCCGCGTCGCTGGTGCTCGGCAAGCCGGTGAAGTGGGTGGAGAGCCGCAGCGAGAACCTCATCTCGACCGGGTTCGCGCGCGACTACCACATGAAGGGAGAGCTGGCGGTCACGAACGAGGGGCGCATCCTCGGCCTGCGCGTCGACATGGTCTCCGACCAGGGCGCGTTCTACTCCGACGCGCAACCGACGCAGTTCAAGGCCGGGCTCTTCCACGTGGTCACCGGCAGCTACGACTACCCGGCCGCGTACGTGACGACGCGCGGCGCGTACACCAACAAGGCACCGGGCGGTGTTGCGTACCGCTGTTCGTTCCGCATCACCGAGGCGTCGTTCCTCATCGAGCGCCTGGTGCAGAACGCCGCCTACGAGCTGGGCATCGACCCGGCGGAGATGCGCCTGCGGAACTTCATCCAGCCGGAGCAGTTCCCCTACACCACTCCCACCGGCTTCGTGTACGACTCCGGCGACTACCCCGCCGCGCTGCGCAAGGCGCTCGACGCCGTCGGCTACGAGGCGCTGCGCGAGGAGCAGGCGCAGGCGCGCGCCGACGGCCGGCTCATGGGCATCGGCATCGCGCACTTCACCGAGGCGGTGGGCGCGGGCCCGTCGAAGAAGTACGACATCCTGGGCTTGAAGATGATCGACTCCGCCGAGCTGCGCGTGCATCCCACCGGCAAGGCGATCCTGAAGCTGGGCGTGAAGTCGCAGGGCCAGGGCCACGCCACCACGTTCGCCCAGATCGTGGCGGACGAGCTCGGGATCCCGGCGAGCGACGTGAAGGTGGTGGAGGGCGACACCGACAACACCCCGTACGGGCTCGGCACCTACGCGTCGCGCTCCACCCCGGTGGGAGGTGCGGCCACCGCGGTGGTGTCGCGCCAGATCGCCGACAAGGCGAAGAAGATCGCCGCGCATCTCCTCGAGGCGTCGGACGAGGACATCGAGCTCTCCAACGGCACGTTCTCGGTGGCGGGCTCGCCCGACCGTGCCGTCACCATCCAGGACGTCGCGCTGGCGGCGTACACCAACTGCCCCGAGGGCATGGAGTACGGGCTCGAGGGCGTGCACTACTACGACCCGCCGAACCTCACCTATCCGTACGGCAGCTACGTGGTGGTGGTCGACGTCGACGCCGAGACCGGCGTGTGGAAGGTCCGGCGGATGGTCGCGCTCGACGACTGCGGCGTGCGGATCAACCCGATGATCGTGGAGGGGCAGATCCACGGTGGGCTCACCGAGGGGTTCGCGATGTCGTCGACGCAGTGGATCACGTTCGACGAGGAAGGCAACTGCATCGGGTCGAACTTCATGGACTACCTGATCCCCACCGCGTGGGAGACGCCGAGGTTCGAGCTGCTGGAGACGTGCGTGCCGTCGCCGCATCACCCGATCGGGGCCAAGGGCGTGGGTGAGTCGGCGACGGTCGGCTCACCCGCGGCCTACGTGAACGCGGTGATCGACGCGCTGGCGCACCTCGGGGTGCGCAACATCGACATGCCGCTGCTCCCCGACCGCGTGTGGTCGGCGATCCAGGGCGCCTCCTCTTCCGGGTAGCTGCGGTGGACACCGACGTGCTGGCGGAAGCGGTCGAGCTCGCTCGGGCTCGGGTGCCGTTCGCGCTGGCGACGGTGGTGTGGCGACGAGGACCGAGCTCGGGGCACGTCGGCTCGAAGGCGGTGGTGCTGGGCGACGGCACGGTGCGGGGCTGGCTCGGCGGCGCGTGCGCGGAACCGACGATGATCCGCGAGGCGCTGGCCGCCTTGGAGGACGGCATGCCCCGGCGCCTGTTCCTCGGTGCGCCAGACGAGCTGGCCGCGCACGACATCGACGAGACGATCACGGTGCCGATGGCGTGCGAGAGCGAGGGCGCGATGGAGATCTACCTGGAGCCGTCCGTCCCCGCACCGCAGGTGGTCGTGATCGGGCGCTCGCCGGCGGTGCACGCGCTCACGGTGCAGGCGCGGTCGCTCGGTTGGGACGTCGCGGTGATCGACGACGGCGGCGCGCCCGACGAACATCCGGTGCCCGAGCTGGTGCGGACCACGCTCGACCTGACCGGGCTCGGGATCGGGCCGTCGAGCGCGATCGTCGTCGCCACCCAGGGCCACTACGACGACCTCGCGCTGCGGGCCGCGCTCGACACCGACGCCGGCTACATCGGCGTGGTCGCAGCGGAGAAGCGGGCGTCGTCGCTGCTCGAGCTGCTGCGCGGCCAGGGTGTCGGGGACGACGCGCTCGCGCGCGTGCACGCGCCTGCGGGTCTCGACCTCGGCCCGGTCGACAACGCCGAGATCGCGGTGGCGGTGCTCGCCGACCTGGTGGCGCGTCGCGCCGCGGGCCAGCTGCGCGGCGCGGCGACCACAGCGCCACGGGAGGCTGTCGACCCGGTGTGCGGCATGACCGTGTTCGTCGACACGGCGAGGTACCACACCGTGCACGACGGCTCCGACTACTGGTTCTGCGCCTCCGCCTGCCTGCACGCGTTCGAGACCAACCCCGAGACGTACGCGAAGCAGGGCTGACCGCGGATCAGGGCGGGGCCCATTCGCTCGCGGGGACGAAGCGCATGCGACCGCGCTCGCCGACGAGACGCAGCCCGTGGCGGTGCTTGTGCTCGTGGTGGTGACAACAGAGGCGGTGGAGGTTCCACAGCGCGGTGGGGCCGTGCTCCTCGACGGGGAGGTTGTGGTCGATCTCGAGGTTGCGCCGGACGTGGCAGCCCTCGATGTCGCACTCCTGGCTGCGTTCCTCCACCGCAGTGCGGAGACGGGCGGGGATGGTGCGGCCGGGATGCGACACCGTGAGGACGTCGGTGCCGTCGACCAGGAGCACCTTGAGGAAGCAGTCGTCGAGCATGCGCTGCGCGACCGACACCGGGACAGGACCGCCGCCCACGATCTCGCACACCTCGCCCGACACGGTGCGGCCGCGCACCAACGCCGAGAAGTCGACGCGCACGACGGTGGTGACCGCGGGGCGGCCGTCACCGTCTTCTGCCCGTTCGGTGCCCGCCAGCGCGACCAGGGCGTCGAACGCGAGCGCGTCGGAGTACTCCCGGCGCCCCTCGGCGCGAGCCTGCGCGAACAACGCGCGCTCGAACGGCTCGAGCGCGGCCATGACCTTGGCGGTGGCGTCGACCGGACCGCGGATGTCGATGCGGCCCGTGCCGTCACCATCGGTCCACGAGCGCAGCGCCCGCGCACTGCGGATGCGCTCGTACTGCGCCGCTTCGTCGGTGCACGCGGTGGCCTTCACCCGGGCGCACGCGGTGCGCAGGCCGCGCACGCCGTCGTGTGCGGCGCGTTCGAGCAGCTCGGCCTCGGCGCGGGGATCGGCGCTGGCGGCGTCGGCGATGGCGTCGACCTGGGTGAGGGACAGCGCACCGGCGCGCAGCGCGGCCTCGGTGGCGGGCAGCTCGGCGACCCGCGCCGCGGTGTCGACCGTCGCGCGGGCCGCGCCCACGGTGGCGCCGGTGGTGCCGGCGAGCCAGGAGGCGGCGTCGCGGTGGGCACCGTCGTGACGCCAGGCGCCGGTGGCGACCACCTGACGGGTGGCGAGGGCCTTCCCCGCCGCGCCGAGACGCTCGACCTCGTCGAACAGCTCGACGAGCGTGCGGGCACCGGGACCGTCGAAGCGGTCGGGCTCGAGCTCGCCGACCAGGCCGCGCAACTCGTC
>DASUAS010000300.1:0-2751 GCA_035763625.1 Acidimicrobiia bacterium | reverse complement strand
CGACTCAGTCGAGGTGAGGTTGCGGTGCATCTCGTCGGCCACGAACGGCGTGAACGGCGCGAGGAGCAACGCGACCGTCGAGAGGCACTCGTGCAGCGTCGCGTGTGCGAGCGCGTCCTCGGCCTGCCAGAAGCGCGCGCGTGAGCGACGCACGTACCAGTTCGAGAGATCGTCGACGAACGCTTCGAGCGCCTGCGCGCCGCGCAGCGCGTCGAACCCGTCGAGTGCGTCGGTGACGGTGGCGACCGTGTGGTGCAGTCGCGACCGCACCCAGCGGTCGAGCACGTGCGTGGGTGCTGCCGCCGCGTCGCCCACGGGCGCCCACCCGTCGAGGTTCGCGTACGTGACGAAGAACGAGTAGGTGTTCCAGAGCGTGACGAGGAAGCGGGCCGACTCGTCGACCCCTTCCACCGACACGCGCCGAGGAGTCCACGGGGACCCGGCGGAGAAGAAGTTCCACCGGAGCGCATCGGCGCCGCGCGTGTCGAGCACCGTCCAGGGATCGATGACGTTGCCCTTCGACTTCGACATCTTCTGGCCGTCCTTGTCGACGACCAACGCCAGGCACACGACGTTGCGATAGGGCGTGCGCTCGAACACGAGCGTGTTGACCGCGAGCAAGGAGTAGAACCAGCCGCGCGTCTGGTCGATCGCCTCGCAGATGAAGTCGGCGGGGAAGCGTGTGGCGAAGAGGTCTTCGTGCTCGAACGGGTAGTGGAACTGCGCCGCGGGCATCGCGCCCGAGTCGAACCACGCGTCGAGCACCGGATCGACGCGCCGCGCACCGGGACGCTCGCACTTCGGGCACTCGATGGTGACCTCGTCGACCGCGGGCCGGTGGAGGTCGAGGTCGCTGAGGTCGCGGCCGGACCGCTCGGCGAGCTCGGCCACCGAGCCGATGCACGTGTCGGTCCCGCAGTCGTCGCAGCGCCACACCGGCAGGGGTGTGCCCCAGAACCGGTCGCGCGACAGGGCCCAGTCGACGTTGTTCTCCAACCAATCGCCGAACCGACCGTGCTTGATGTGCTCGGGGTGCCATCCGATGGTCTCGTTCTCGCGGAGCAGCTCGTCCTTGTGCGCAGACGTGCGCGCGAACCAGGTGGGCTTCGCCCAGTAGACGAGCGGCGTGCCGCAGCGCCAGCAGTGGGGATAGGAGTGCGTGTAGTCGACGACGCGCTCGAGCTTCCCGGCGGCCGCGAGCGCGTCGATGATCGCGGGATCGGCCTCCTTCACGAACGTGCCGGCCCATGGTGTCGACCCGATCGGCGTGTCGACGAACGTGGCCGCGGGACCGACCGGGTTGAGCGTGGGGAGCCCCTCGGCGTCGGCGACCTCGCGGTCGACCTCACCGAACGCGGGCGCGAGGTGCACGATGCCGGAGCCGTCGTCGACGGTCACGAAGTCGGCGGCGACGATGCGCGCGCCTTCGGAGAGGTCGAGGAAGTCGAACGGGCGCTCGTAGTGCAGGCCGACGAGCTCGTCGACCGGAACCGGGCCGAGCACCTCGGCGTCGTCACCCAGCACGTCGGCGACCCGCGCCGCACCCATCACCACGTCGCGCTTGCCGTCCTGGCCGAGCACGCGCACGTAGTCGACGTCGGGTCCGACCGCGGCGGCGACGTTCGACACCAAGGTCCACGGCGTGGTGGTCCACACGAGCAGGTCGAAGTCGCGGTCGACGACCGGGAACCGCACGTACACCGACGGCTCGGTGACGTCGCGGTACGCGCCCGGCTGACCGAGCTCGTGGCTGGAGAGCGCGGTGCCGCAGCGCCCGCAGTAGGGGACGACCTTGTGGCCCTCGTAGATGTCCCCGGCATCCCACATCTGGCGGAACAGCCACCAGACGGTCTCGATGTACGAATTGTCGAGGGTCCAGTACGCGTCGTCCGTGTCGAGCCACATCCCGATGCGGCGCGTGAGGGCCTCGAAGTCGGCGACGTAGCGGTGCACCGAGTCCCGGCACAGCCGGTTGAACTCGGCGATGCCGAAGGCCTCGATCTCGTGCTTGTTGTGGATGCCGAGCTCGTGCTCGACCTGGACCTCCACCGGGAGGCCGTGGCAGTCCCACCCGGCCTTGCGGGCGACGTGGTGGCCGCGCATGGTCTGGAAGCGCGGGTAGAGGTCCTTGAACAGCCGGGCCCACACGTGGTGGATGCCCGGGCGGCCGTTGGCGGTGGGGGGGCCTTCGTAGAACACCCACTCCGGGGCCCCCGACCGGCGGCGCAGGCTCTCCGCGAACACGTCGTCGACGTCCCAGCGGTCGAGGGTGGCGTGCTCGAGGGCCACGAGGTCGAGCGACGGTGCGACGGGATCGAAGGTCACCCCGGGATCGTACCGGCGGCGGCCCGCGACCCTTGCCCTGATTGACGTCGCGGGCCGACAACCGGTGGTGCGCAGTCCGAAAGCGCCTGACTACTACAATCCGGCGCTCGCTCCCCGGGGGAAGTCATGGCCAAGGCCGCAGCACCCAAACCGCAGAACCGGAAGAAGGCCGCCCCGTCGACCGCCGTCCGGGCCGTCGCGGCGACGAAGGCGCCCCCGGTCACGACGGCTGCGGCCAAGAAGACGGCGCTGGCGGCGAAGGGCGCTCCCGCCAAGACCGCTCCCGCCAAGACCGCTCCCGCCAAGAAGGCGGTCCCGGCGAAGAAGACGGTTCCGGCCCCGGCGGCCCCGGCGGGCACGGCGGCCCCGGCGGGCAAGGCGGCCCCGGCGGGCAAGGCGGCCCCGGCGGGCAAGGGGGCCCCGGCC
>DASUAS010000299.1:0-2623 GCA_035763625.1 Acidimicrobiia bacterium | reverse complement strand
GCACCAGTGGTTCCAGAAGTTCACGATCGTCGACTTGCCCGCGATGTCGGCCAGCGTGACCCGCCCGCCCGCGAGGTTCGGCAGGTCGAACGCGGGCGCGGACTTGCCGACCAGGTTGCTCTGCTCGTGGTCGGCCTGGGGATCGTTGCCCACGGTGAGCGCCAACACCACGCCGAACACGACGACGACCGCCGCCACCGCGAGCGCGGCGACACGGGCCGGGTGCTTCACACCGGCACCTCCTCGCGGGCATCGGGTTCGTGGGTGTCGGGATCACGGCCGGCAACCGGCGCGGGCGCGAGGTCGTCCGCGGAGATCGACCGCGGGCGGCGCCGCAGGCGCGGGGCCAGCGCCAGGATCGTGCCCAGCGCCATGAACGCGCCGCCGATCCACAACCACACGATGAGCGGGTTGACCCTCACGCCCAGTGTGATCGCGCGCTGCGCACCCGGTGACGAGACCAGGGTCAGGTAGACGTCGTCGACCAGACCGGTGTGCACCGACGGCGTGCCGATGCCCTCGGTGCTGTTCGGGTAGGTCGAGATCGCCGGCGAGTAGGTGCCGAGCACGCGATCGCCCTTCCGCACCTTGACGTCGGCCGAGATCGTCGTCTTCTGGTCGGTCTTCGAAGTGTGGGAGGCCAGGTAGGTCACGGTGTAGCCGCCCACGGTGGCGGACTCGCCCTTGTGCAGCTTGACGTCGCGGTTGGCGCCGTAGGCCGACGACGCCGCGAGCACCACCGCGATGAGCACCACGCCGAAGTGCACCACCAGGCCGCCGTAGAGCCTCGGGTTCGACCGCGTCGCCCGGCCGAGCGCGAGCGCGCGCGATTCCCCCAGCGCGCGTCGTCGTCCGCGGATGCCGAGGACGAACTGGCGCACGATGCCCGCGATCGCGAACGCGCCGAGCCCGTACGCGAGCACTTCCGCGAGCCCGCGCGCGCCGAGGACCACCGCGACGAGCATGGTGAGTCCACCGATCCACGCCGGCACGAGCAGCCGGTTGCGCACCACCTCCCCGCTGGTCGCGCGCCAGGGCAGCGCCGGTGCCGCTGCCATCAGGAACAGCAGCGCGATGCCGATCGGGGTGGCCATCCGATCGAAGTACGGCTCGCCAACCGAGAGCCGCGAACCCCGTAGCGCCTCGGCGATGAGGGGGAACACGGTGCCGAGCAGCACCACGAACGCCAGCGCCGCGAACAGCAGGTTGTTGGCGAGGAACGCCGACTCGCGTGACACCGCGGAGTCGATGCGACCGGGTGCGCGCAGCTTGTCGCCGCGCCACGCGACGAGGCCGATGCCGGTGACCGCGACGACGCCGAAGAACGTGAGCAACCACGGTCCGATGTCGGACTGCGTGAACGCGTGCACCGAGTCGATGACACCGGAGCGGGTGAGGAACGTGCCGAGGATCGTGAGGCAGAACGTCGCGACCACGAGCGACAGGTTCCACACCCGCAGCATCCCGCGGCGCTCCTGCACGATCACCGAGTGGATGAACGCGGTGGCGGTCAGCCAGGGGATGAAGGAGGCGTTCTCGACCGGGTCCCACGCCCAGAAGCCGCCCCAGCCCAACACCTCGTAGCTCCACCAGGCACCGAGGATGATGCCGACGGTGAGGAAGCCCCAGGCGATCAGCGTCGTGCGGCGGGTGTCGGCCAGCCAGCCTTCACCGAAGCGCCCGGTGACCAGCGCGGCGATGCCGAACATGAACGGCACGGTGAAGCCGACGTATCCCATGTAGAGGATCGGCGGGTGGAACGCCATGAGGATGTGGTTCTGCAGGAGCGGGTTGGGACCGCGCCCGTCGAACGGCACCGTCGAGAGCACGCGGAACGGGTTCGCCGGCCCGAGCATCAAGGCGAAGAAGAACAGCGCCACGACGAGTCCGGTGATGATCGCCACCGCCACCAACGGGTCGTCGCCCCGCTTGCGGAACCGCAGCGCCACGAACGTCAGGTAGCCGCCGAGGATCACGGCCCAGAGGAGGATGGATCCCTCGAGCGCCGCCCACAGTCCGGTGATCGTGAAGAGCAGCGGCGTGCTGAGCGCGTTGTTCTCGGCCACGTAGCGCAAGGAGAAGTCGTGGGTGAGCAGCGCCCACTCCATCACCCCGGCGGCAGCGACCGCGGCGAACAACACCGCGTACACGCAGCGCCGACCGAAGCGGAGGAGGAACGCGTCGTGCAGCTGGAGACCGGCGAGGAGCGCGGTGATGCCGACCACCGATGCGCCGGCTCCCAAGACGATCGACGCGTATCCGAGCGCAGCCTTCACGAACTGGTTGCCTTCTTGTTCGTGTTCACCTTTGGGGGCGTGTAGTCGGCTCCGTGCTTGATGAGGATGCGGTCGGAGAGGAACGGCGCGTTGGCGGCCGTCGATGCCCAGTGACCCTCGACGACGACCGGCGCGCCGTTCTTGAACAAGGCGGGGGTGTCACCGTCGTGGTGCACGACCACGGTGTGCTTGCCGTCGGTGACGTCGAAGTTCACTCCCTGGCTCGTCTTGACGACCGTGTGGTTGACGACGCCGCCCGCGAGTCGGAAGCGCGACGTCCCTTCGTCCTTGCGGTGATGCACCGCTTCGGTGACGGTGCGGAAGTACTCGACGTTCTCCGACAGCAC
>DASUAS010000298.1:0-7663 GCA_035763625.1 Acidimicrobiia bacterium | reverse complement strand
CGAAGAATTTGTCCATCGGGATCCTTGCGTCGAACGGTCCGCGGCCCGAGACGTGAGGGGGGAGGGCCGCGCGCCCGCGAGGACGCGCGGCCCACCGAACGTCAGCGCGTCACTCCGCCACGGAAGACAGCGGGACGTTCTTGTAACAGGTCATCGGGGTGACCGGCTTGTACTTGGTCCCGCTGATCCGCAGCATGTCGGCGCACGGCGAGGCCTCGGTGTGGTCCTTGGGGTACGTGACCGGACCGATGCCGATGGGGTTGCCGTACGGCTTGTACGTCCAGCCCCCGTTGATCGTCGTGCCGAAGCTCTGGGGCGTGAGATCCTTGCCGGCGGCCTGGAGCATCTGCACGAAGACATCCGCCGACCAGTACGAGAGCGCGGTGCCGAGCAGGATCGGCGCCTTCGGGTCGACGGCCTTGATCGCCGACTTCATCTGCGAGATGGCCTTGCCGCCGAACTCCGGCGCGAGGAACTGGGTCATCACGTACGAGCCGTTCAGCGCCTGCGCCGCGTCGGGGCTCTTGTCGAGCAGACCGGGCACGTAGGTGATGTAGTTCAGCATCGCGCCGGTGAAGCCCGCCGCCTTCAGCCCACCGGTGAGACCCACGGTGTTCTGGAAGCGTCCGTTGAACACCACGGCGTCGGGCGCCTTGCCGTCGTTGCTCGTCATGATGTCTTGGATGAACGGCGTGTAGTCGACGTTGTCAGAGGTCGGCACGTTCGACTTGGAGTAGACGACGTCGGCGCCCACCGCCTTGTAGGCCGCGGTGACGAGCTTCAGGCCGGACGTGCTCGTCGTCGTGTCGTCGGACACGAGCGCATACGCCTTGTGCTTGCCGATCTTGTCGACGAACGGCGCCGCGACCGAGGTGTTCACGGTCGCCGCCCCCGGCGGGACGATGCACCCGTTGAACCCGAACCCGTAGGTGTCGGGTCCGGCGCACTGGCCCGGCATGAACCCCCATCCCACCGAGGGGACCTGCTGCTCGTTGAAGTAGTTCGAGCTCGCAGGGAGGAAGCCCTGGCCCAGCTCGGGGACGACCGCGAAGACCTGGTCCTTCTCGACCGCCTCGTGCGACAGGTCGAGGTTCTTGGTCCCGTTCTCGTTGTCGTCCTTGGTCCCGATGTAGTCGATCTTGCGACCGTTGATGCCGCCGGCCTTGTTCGCCGCCTCGAAGCGGGCCTTGGCGCCGACGTCACAGCCCGGATAGCCGCCGGTCGGGCTGGTGACGGGACAGATGCCGACGACCTTGATCGTCTTGTCGGTCACGCCGCGGACGGAGCCCGACGACGCTGCCGACGGCACGTGACGTGGTGCGACCGGGGCGGCGTCGGCGCCGGAGCCCACGAGGCTGATGGCCACCGTGACGAGCGCGACCACTCCGATCGCTCCCGCCCTGCGCATCGCTGTCGTTCGTTTCATAGAGACTCGAGCCCCCCTCATCTGCGCCCTCGCGGGCATCGTGTTGCACGACCCGGAACCGGACGTCCCGGGGGCACCTCGGCATCCCGATCGGCCCGATCGGGTCGGTCGGGATGCGCGCGCACCGCGACGGTCGTCGCGGCCGCAGTCAACGGATCCGGGCGAAGCGCACCATGGCGTGCCGGATCTCACCGCCCATGAGCATGTCGGGCGGGTAGAGCGTGAGGCCGTCCTCGTCGACCTCGAACGGTCGAACCTGGGTCGTGCCGACCCAGTTCGGGTAGGTCGCAGCCTCCAGGCGGTGCACGATGGTGTCGTCGACCAGCTCCCACCGACCGGCGAACGCGGCCGCGGTCTCGAAGGCAGCGACCTTCTCGCTCGTCTCACCACCCAGGACGTCGCCGCCGGCGAAGTTCACGCGGTCGGGCCGCATCAAGATCGTGGACGTGTAGCCCTCGGTGCTGTAGAACGCGAAGCCGAGCGGCGGGTTGCCGTACGGTCGACCGACCTCCCCGCTGTCGGTGTAGTGCTCCATGGCCGCGACGCGGTAGGCGCCGACGACCAGGTCGCGGATCGACACGATGTCCCCCCTGGTGGTCACGAATGGAGCTTGAGCAACGTCGCGGCGTTGTCGTGGGCGATGAGCGTCCGCTCGGTGTCGGACAACTCGATGCCGTCGAGCATCGCGACCGGCACCGGGTACCCCTCGGGGTGCGGGTAGTCGGACCCGAGCAGCACCCGGTCGGCGCCCAACAGATCGACGATGCCGCGGAAGTCGTCGTCGTCGAACGGCGCGATCGACACGTGGTGCTTGAAGATCTCGCTCGGGATGTCGTCGATCTTGCCGCCGATCCACTCCCCGAACTCGCCCGTGCGCGCGCCGTTGTCCATGACCCGCAGGAGGTAGGGAACCCAAGCGGATCCGTTCTCCACGCAGATCACCTGGAGGTCGGGATGACGACCGAACACGTTGTGCAGCACCAGGGCCGACATCGTGTCCATGATCGATCGCTCGAAGAGCGTGGCGCGCTGGAACGCCGATTGCTGGTGGGCCATGGGACGCGCCGGCTCGCCCCATTGCACGGAGAACAGCTCGTTGTATCCCGACTCTGCGCCGTGGAGACCCAGGGGAACCCGCGCTTCCGCGAGTCGGGCCCAGAACGGATCGAAGTAGGGATCGCCCATCGATCGGCCGTTGACGGGCGAGAAGAGGACGGTGACCACACGCGCACCGTGGGCGAGGACGTAGTCGAGCTCGGCCAACGCGGCTTCGAGGTCGATCAGGGTGATCCACGGGACGCCGAAGATCCGGCTCTGGAAGTCGAACCCCCAGTCGTCGTCGAGCCACCGGTTGAACGACCGGAGGTTCGCGATGCAGGCCGCGGGATCGTCACGCATCAAGTGCTCGACGGTGAGGCCGAGGCTGGGCCAGAGGAGCGTCGCCTCGATCGATCCGGCGTCCATCCACTCGAGGCGCGCGTCGCGACGGGCGAAGTGCGGGATCTGCCCCGGCTCCAGCATGTCGTCCTCGGGCAGCAGGTGGTAACGACCCGCCTTGTCATGGACCCAGGCGCCGGGCCTGCCCATCCGATCGACCGGCGTCGTGGCGAGGTAGTAGTGCGGCTCGTCACCGAAGAACGGACGCCCGACACCGTCGGCGCCCCGCCTGATGTGCAACGCGCGGTCGGCGAACTCCGGCTCGAGATGCCGGGTGTAGGCATCGTCGGGCTCGTAGTAGTGGTTGTCGGCGTCGACGACGGGAACTCGTCCGTCCATCCGGATCCTTTCGTCGTGGTGCTCCCGTCCGCGCCCTCCACGGGAGGGACGTGCGGAGTGGCTAGGGTTCTTTTTACATCGGATGCGATCTTGCAGTCAATGCAACAATCATGGAAGATGGGGTCGGATGACAGACGGAGCGGGGACCAAGGGCGCGGAACCCGTCGGCTTGCGGGAGCGGAAGAAGCGCGAGACGCGCGAGCGGATCAGCTCGGTGGCGCTGGCGCGGTTCGCGCGCGACGGGTTCGCCGCGACGACCATCAACGACATCGCGGAGGAGGCGGGAATCGCGACGCGGACGTTCTTCTACTACTTCGACACCAAGGAAGACGTGGTCCTCGGGGACCTGCTGGATCGACTGGCGCGGCTGGTCGACGATCTCCGCGCGCAACCGGCAGAGCTCCCGCCGCTCAAGGCGCTGTGGAACGCCATGGAGCTGCTTGCCGACGAGTTCGACGCCAGCCCCGACGCGCAGGAGCGCTACCGACTGGTCGTGCTCGAACCCTCGGTGAACGCGCGCGCGCTCGACCTCCAGATCGCCTGGGAAGACCAGATCGCGGCCGAGCTCGCGTCGCGCTTCAAGGGTCGCGATCGCGACGCGCAAGCGCACGTCGTCGTGGCATTCGGACTCGGTGGGTTCCGCACCGCGGCTCGTCGCTCCATCACGACGGGCCGTCCCCTCAGAGAGCTCCTCGACGACTCGCTGGCCGCGCTGTGCGCGGCGACGGCGGCGGTGTGCGCACAATGACCGTGACCGGCTCCGCGAACCACGACCCAGCTCCGTCGATCACACCCGTCATGGAGGCACGGTGACCGAATTCGAGTTCGACCCCTTCGATCCGCGCTACTTCGCCGACCCGTACCCGTACTACGAGGTCATGCGCGAGGAGCATCCCGTCTACCGACGCGAGAACGCGGAGGCACGGGTGTGGCCTCACTACTGGATGCTCTCCCGGGCCGAGGACGTGAACAACGCCTTGTCCGACTGGAAGACCTACTCGTCGGCGGCGGGCACGTTGATCGACACCGACATCACGCTGATCCCGCCGAACATGTTCAACATGGATCCACCTCGGCACGACGAGCTCCGGTCGATGCTGTCCCGGGTGCTCACGCCGTCGCGGATCGCGGAGCTCGAGCCGCACGTGCGCGAGTACGCGACGCGGCTCGTCTACGAACACCTCAACGATGGCGGGCTCGACATCGCCACCGAGTACGCACAGCTGATTCCCACGATCACGATGTGCGTGCTGATGGACCTGCCGGTCGAGGAACGGACGATGTTCCTCAAGTGGAACCTCGACACCCTCGGCGGCGGCGACTTCACGAGCGACGCCGCACTCGCGGCCTACGCCGAGATGCACGACTACTGGCTCGACATCGTCGCGGAGCGGCGCACGCACCCCGGCACCGACCTGATCTCCCAGATCGTCACCGCCGACGTCGAGAGCGGCGCACTGGACGAGGCCGAGGTCGCAGGCTTCTGCTCGCTGCTCCACGACGCCGCGCAGAACACGACGATGAACATGATCGCCCACGGTGTCCTCACGCTGGCGCGCCACCCGTCGGCGCGTGCCGAACTGGTGGCCGACCCCGGCTTGTGGGGCAACGGTCTCGAGGAGATCCTGCGCTTCGTCTCCCCCGTCCAGGGCCTGGCGCGTTCCACGACGCGCGACGTCGAGCTCCACGGACAGACGATCCCGGCCGGCGACCAGGTCCTGGTGCTCTACGGCGCCGCGAACCACGATCCGAACGTCTTCCCCGAGCCCGAAGTCCTCGACCTGCACCGCACGGTCAACGTGCACTGGACCTTCGGCCACGGCATCCACTACTGCCTGGGCAATGCGGTCGCACGCCTCGAAGTGCGCGTCGCGCTGCAGGTGCTCGCGCAGCTCACCGACGACTGGCGCGTCGATGAGGACGCGGTCATCTACAACCAGCTCGTTCCGACGCGTGGCGTCGCCACTGCGCCTCTGGGCTTCACGCCTGCGAGCTGAGCCGTTTCGGTCGGCATCGAGCCGCGCCTTGCTTCGACGGAGGAACCACCATGTCCGATGACACCACCAGCGACGACGCCGAGTTCGCGTTCACCGCCATGGACCAGGACAAGACGAAGGACTGGGACCTGCTGGCGCGGATCCGAGCGACCCGTCCCGTCTACCGACCGAGTGAGGGCATGGTCTTCACCGGTCGTTACGCCGAGACCCAGCGGGGGTTCAAGGAGACGAAGACCTTTTCCTCCGTCGGCGACATGCGGGCGCCGGGGGTCGTCGTCCCCGAGGAGGAGAGCTTCCTCGGCGAGCTCGACGCACCTCTGCACCCGAGGATCCGACGCCTCCTCCTGCCTTCGTTCTCTCCCGCCGCCGCGGCTCGGGCCGAGCCGTGGACCCGTGCGAACGTGCGACGTCGGCTCGAGGCGTTGCGCGACCGCGGTGCGGGTGACCTGATGGCCGATCTCGCCACTCCCCTCCCCGGTGCCGTGGCGGCGCACGAGCTCGGCATCCCCGACGACCTGCACGACCAGGCGATGACCTGGTGCAACGAGCTGCTCCACAGCACCTGGCCCACGATGGGCGAGACCGAACGCGGCGTCGGCATCGAAGGCGCGTTCCCGGAGTTCGCGGCGATGCTCGACGGGCTGATCGCGGACCGTCTCGCGGCCGGGCCCGACGCACCCGCCGACCTCCTCAGCGCGATGCTCCTCACCGAGGCCGACGACGGATGGCAGCTCTCGCCCCACCACGCCCGCACGCTCGCGATCAACGTGATGGCCGGCTCGCTGTCGGCGAGCTACATGATCGGCAACCTCCTCCACCGGCTCCTCACCGACCGGACGGGGTTCGCGGAGCGGTTGCGCAGCGACCCGGCCCTGATCCCGGCCGCGATCGAGGAGTCGCTCCGCTACGAAGCGCCGGTCATGTTCCTCTTCCGGAGCGCGAAGGCCGAGACCGAGCTCGGTGGTTGCCCGATCCACGCGGGAGAGCACCTGATGCTCGGGATCGGCTCGTCGGGACGCGACGAGTCGGTCTACGAGGACGCGGGCGAGTTCCGCCTCGACCGTCGTGACGCACCCGAGCACCTCGCCTTCGGCGCGGGCGCCCACCTGTGCCTCGGAAACCACCTCACCCGCATGGTCGGCCGGGTCGTGCTCGAGGAGACCCTCGACCTCTTCCCCGGCGAGACCCTGCGGCTCGCGCCCGGGTTCACCTGGGAGTGCGTCGACCACATGCTCGAGTTCGGTCCGGAACGCCTCGACGTCGTGGTCGCCGCCGACGCGTAGGCGCGTCACGGTCCGACGCCGTCGGGCCCCTCGATCAACCTTCGAATGGCAGAGCAGGAGAAGTGATGCCCGTCCAGCAACCCATCGGAACTGCCGTGCTCTACGTCTCGTCGAGCGTGCGGCCCGAGGTCGTCGAGGCCTTCAACACGTGGTGCGACACCGTGCACCACTTCGACACGATGCGCATCGACGGGTTCCTGAGCCTGCGGAGGTTCGAGCTCGTCGAAGGTCACGGCGCCGGCGACGTCACCCGGTATCCCCTGCTCACGCTCTACCAGGTCGAGAAGGTCGAGGACGCCGACTTCAACACCCCGTCGTACGCGCACCACAGCGCCACGTACACGCCACCACCTCCTGGGGTCGTCGACGGGATCGAGTTCGAACGGACCGTCTACGAACGCGAGGACATCTCGGGAGCGCGGACGCAGCCCGTCGGTGCCGTGTGCATCTCCGTGCTCTCGCCCGCCGGCGCCGCCACGACCGAGGCTCGCGCGATCGCTTCACGTTCTCCCGGCGTCCTCAACGCCCACGTCGTCAAGGACGACCAACGCTCGGTGCTCCTGATCGACCTGGAGCACGAGCACGAAGGGCGAGCGCTGTTCGCCGAGCTCGCGCAGGCCGACAGCCGTGGCGAACGTTCGGTGCAGCTGTTCAGACAGGTCTTCCCACGGGACGGCGTGTTGCTGCGCGACCGGGAGATCCGCCGAGAGGCTCCCTGAGCTCGCGGGAGTGCGGGCTCAGCCGGTGAAGGTCGGCTGCACCACGACTGCGGGTGCGGGCTGGACGGGCTGCAGCGGGGGCGCGGCGGTGTAGGTGTTCGTGAAGGTCACCGCCGCGGTCTGGCTGCTCACCTCCAAGGCCGACCCCAACAGCAGGCCGACCGGGCCGGTGCCGCCGGCGATCGCGGCGGCGCAGCCGAGGTCTTCCACCTGCTGGGCGCTCGGGGTTTCGACGTTCGGCTCGCTCGTGTAGACGCAGGACCACGACGTCGACGCCGCCCCACCCGTCGCCGTCTCGTTGAACGTGCAGGGAAGGCTGGTGGTGTCGGCGGAGCCCGTCAGCTGCCAGGCGCCGTCGACGATCGACACGTTGGGCCCAACCGCGGGAACGGTGGTCGTGGGCGCTCCGGTGGCGTCGAAGTTGAACGTGATCGTTTCCGTGGCGCAGGTGAACGTCACCGA
>DASUAS010000297.1:0-4297 GCA_035763625.1 Acidimicrobiia bacterium | reverse complement strand
ACGAGTCGGAGAACACCTCGAACGAGATCGGACGATCCGGGACGAGCTCGACCAGGTCCAGTGCGAACGACTCGTAGTCGTCGACGCCGGCGGCCCGCATCAGGGTCGGGTTGGTGGTGAATCCGGCGATCACGCGGTTGTCACGCAGCTCCAGGATCCCGGCGCGATCGGCACCATCGGCGAAGATCTGCGTGCGACCTAGGTCGAGCAAGTGGGTCTCCCTGGACCAGGCGGATGACCTCGGGATGATACTCCGACGACGCCCGATCACAGGGTCCGCTGGCCATGACCCCGATCCGGCGACCCGCCCGCCTACGCTCGGTCGGTTCCGGCCGCGGAGCAGGGGCGGGCCACTCAGCCGAAGGTCTTCGAAGTTGAGCGCTCAGGGAGTTCTGGAGGATCCCCGACCGTCCGTCCTCGGGGACCGAGCAGGCGTCTGGCAGCGCCGGGGAGTGCAGGACCTCGTCGGACTGGTCGTGATCGCGATCGTCGTCATGGTCGCCTACTTCGAGATCCCGTTCGCCGGTCGGACGTTCACCACCTCGAGCACGACACCCGGTGTGCTGCCCTGCGCGCCGGCGCGCTGCTACGCCACGGCATCGGACGATCCGCGCGTCGACCGCGGCGCGTCGGCCTGGCAGTCGGAGCCGTGGGCCCGCGTGGTCCACGACTCGCTCGCCGACCGCGAGGTTCCGCTGTGGAACCCCTACCAGGGACTCGGCCAGCCGCAGGCCGCCGACCCGCCGACCGCGGTCTTCGATCCGCTGTCGCTCGCGGTCCACCTGCGACCCACGCCGCTCGTCGAGGACCTCACCTCGCTGGTGGTGCTCGTGCTGATCGGCATGGCCACGTTCTGGGCGGTGCGGATGATCGGGATGTCGCCGCTGGCGGCGACCGTGTCGGGGTCGGTGTTCGCCCTCTCGGGCTGGTTCGTCGTCTACAGCAACAACCCGTGGTTCTCGAACTACCTCTACCTCCCGCTGATGATCGGGAGCATCGAGTGGGCGCTGCGCTCGAAGCGCTGGCTGCCGGTCGCGCTCCTCGCGCTGTCGGTCACCGGGCTGCTCTTCGTCGGCATGCCCGAGCCCGCGTTCATGACCCTCGTCGGGGTCGGCGTCTACACGGTCGTGCGCCTCGCGACGGGTCCCGTCGCGGGCCGGTGGCTCTTGGGCGCGGCGCGCGTGCTGGGCGGCGCAGTCGTCGGGCTGTTGCTCGCCGGTCCGCTCCTCCTCCCCTTTCTCGAGTTCTTGCCGCTCTCGCAGAACACCCACGCCAAGCTGGGCGATCTCGCTCCCGAGACGGACGCGCTCGGTCAGCTCGTCGCGTGGCTCGTGCCGAAGATCAACGACGTTTCGACGCCCCGCAACTGGGTCGGAGTCGGCGCGGCGTTGCTGGTGGTGGCGGCGTTCGTGACGCCGAAGGTCTTCCGGCGGTTCAGCGGGTGGCCGCTCGTGGGCATGGGTACGCTGGTCGCGCTCCAGGTGTACGGCGGCGGCCTCGTCGGCTGGACCCGGCACTTGCCGTTCTGGTCCCAGGCGAGCTGGCCGCGGTTCGGCACGCCGATCCTCGCCTTCAGCCTGGCTGCGCTGGCTGGCGTGGGCATCGAGGTGCTGCGCGCGCGTGCGCTCGTCGTCCGCCGATATCTCATGGTCCTCGCGTTCCTCGCCGTCATCGCCCTGCTTGTGGCCAGCGCGGCACCTTGGCCGCTCGCCCTCTCGAGCCATGTCGACGCGCTGCGCGGTTGGCCGCTCGCGCTCCTGGTCACCGCGGCCGTGGTGGCGGTCGTGCTGCTCGTCCATCCCCGCCGGCGCGCGCCGGTGGTCGCCGCGCTCGTGGTCGTCGCCTCGGTGCTCCTGGTCCCGCACGGCTTCTACGCGGCGCGGGCCGATCCGTACCCAGCGACGAAGTGGCTGAGGCTCCTGCAGACCGAGACGGCGCGTGACCAGTCGCGGGTGTTCAGCACCGATGGTGTCTTGTTCCCTGACAGCGCCGGCGTGTACAGGCTCTCCGATCCCCGCATGCTCGACGCGCTGTACATCCAGCGGTATTGGCGTTATCTGAGGTCCTTCGTGTCGCGCGGCCTCGACGACCGGTTCGTCGCCACCGGCTTCACCGAGACCGCGCCCAACATTGCCGGTAATCAGATGTTCGACCTGCTGGGGGTCCGCTATCTGGTGTTCCGATCCAACAGCGCCGGACCGCCGAGCTGGTCGTCTCCCCAGTTTCAGCTGGTGTACCGCGGTGAGGGCGTGAAGGTGTACGAGAACACGCATGTCGCGCCGCGCGCGTTCGTCGTGCACGACGTGCGCCAGGTCCACGACGAGGACGCCGCCTTCCGCGCCTTGAGCGAGGGGGACACCAGGCACTTCCCTGATGGATCGCCGGTCGTCGAGCACAAGGACCTCACGAGCAGCGCGGTGATCGAACGCGACGGGCCGAAGGTGCGCACCGGCGACTGCTCCGGTGCCCACGACTCGGCGCACGTCGTCGAGCGGCGTGCTACCCGCGTCATCGTCGATGTCGACACGCACTGCGCGGGCATGATGGTGCTCACCGACGCGTACTACCCGGGTTGGACCGCGCGTGTGAACGGTCGTGACACCACCATCCATCCGACGGATGTCGCCTTCCGGGGCGTCGAGGTCCCGGACGGTCGATCCCGAGTCGTGTTCGAATACCGCCCCGCGTCGTTCCGCGCCGGGCTCGTTCTCGCCGCGGTCGGGGTGCTCGGCCTGCTCGCCCTCGGCGTCCTCGGGATCGTCACGCGACGGCGCCGATTGCCCCGCGGCGGCGAGGTTGCCACGGGCGACGAGCGGATGGACCCATGACCGATCTGGCACCCCTCTGGGTCGGCCCGAGCACTCCCGCAGTCCACGCACCTGCGGGTGCGTCCGCCGTGTTCCTGGACCGAGACGGGGTGCTCAACGAGGTGCGGGGCGACGGGACCACGGCGCTCTCACCGCGGACGCTCGACGACCTGCGGATCGTGCCCGTCGCGCCGGACGCGGCGGCTCGCCTGCGCGCCGCGGGCTACCGGTTGGTGGTCGTGAGCAACCAGCCGGACATCGCCCGAGGCGCGATGACGCGTGCGACGGCGGTCGCCGTCATGTGCCGGGTGGTCGACGCGCTCGGGCTCGACGGTGCGTACATCTGCCCGCACGAGGGCTCCGACGGTTGCTGGTGCCGCAAGCCCCGTCCGGGGATGATCGAGGCCGCGATCGAGCATCTCGGCCTCGATCGCGATGGTTCGTGGCTGGTCGGCGATCGGTGGGTCGACGTCGCGGCCGGCGCGTCCGCAGGCTTGCGCACGGTCCTGGTGGAGACGCCCTACAGCTGGGACG
Source organism: Acidimicrobiia bacterium (assembly GCA_035763625.1). Taxonomy (GTDB): domain Bacteria; phylum Actinomycetota; class Acidimicrobiia; order IMCC26256; family DASPTH01; genus DASUAS01. The sequence goes on along the minus strand of DASUAS010000297.1, from coordinate 956 downwards.
CGTCGGGAGGAGCGTCGCCGCACGACGCCGTTGCACCGACCATGCGGGCTTCCGATGTCGCGCATGCCGCCGAGCTCATCGTCGAGGCAACGCGGTGAACAGCATGCCCGCCGCGCCGAAGCTGGAGCGCCGCAGCAGCCGCGACTCCTCGTACGCGACCGTGTTCGCGAGCCGCAGCGCACGGGAGAACGCCGATGGCGCCGGCGCTTCCTCACGGGCATCCTCCGCGTAGAACGGGTTCTCGTCCCAGAAGCGCCGTCGCAGCCCGGGGAGCTTGAGCGCGGCGAAGAGGGTCGCGTCCATGAAGTGCCCGAGCAGGTGGTAGGCGTAGGAACAGTCGACGAAGCGGAACCTGGCCTCGACGATCTGGCGAAGCGAACGGGCGCTGAAGGCCTGCAGGTGCTCCTTCGTCTGCACGTAGAGCTCGTCGCCCATGAGCTTCCGGTACATCCGGTAGAACGAGAGTGGCTGGTCCTCCAGTGGCGTGAACGACACCAGGCGGCCCCCGGGCGCGAGCACTCGGTGCGTGGACTCGAGCATCTGCGTGGGGTCGACGACGTGCTCGAGGACGTCGTACACCACGACCCCGTCGAACGATGCGGCGCCGAACGGGAGTTCGCTGTCGTCGGGTGAGACCTGCGAGAACTCGAACGTCGGGGTCTTCCCGCGCAGCGGCCGGATATCGCAGCCGTGGAGCTCGAGCCCGGGCCGATGTGCCGCGATCGTGTTGAGGATCCGTCCGCTCCCGCAGCCGATCTCCAGGACCCGCCCGGTCTCGGGCAGGGCGGCGAGGAGGTATGCGGCTTTCAATGCCGGCAGATCGTGGCCGGCGACGTCGATGACGCCGTCGCCCCAGTGGTGCTCGTCGGCGTAGAGGTCAGATCGGGCCATAGCGGCAGCGGAACAGCTGGAAGTAGGAAGGGTAGGCATCGAGGAGGAAGTTGATCTTCTTCCCT
>DASUAS010000296.1:0-14706 GCA_035763625.1 Acidimicrobiia bacterium | reverse complement strand
GAACCTCGTTCTCGTTGCAGGGTGAGGTCCTGGATCAGCAGTTCGCCGAGCCGCTCCCGCCGCTCCCGCATCTGCCGGTCCGTCACCGGGACGGCAACGTCGAGGTCTTCAGCGCCGACTGAGCGCCCCTGACACCATCCGTATACTCCGTGCGACTCGCTGGCGGTCAGCGATGGACGTCCTGGAAGACGGTGGGCACTGCGTCGTGAGCCAACCCCGACCCTTCACCATCGAGTGGTCCGACGCCGCGATCGTCGATCTCCGTCAGCGCCTCGCCGCCACCCGGTGGCCGGAGCGCGAGACGGTCGACGACTGGTCGCAGGGCGTGCCGCTGTCGTACCAGCGCGAGATGTGCGAGTACTGGGCCGAGGGCTACGACTTCGCAGACGCGCAGGCGCGCCTCAATCGGTTCCCGCAGTTCCGCCACGAGGTCGACGGTCTCGGGATCCACTTCCTGCACCAGCCGTCGCGCCACGCCGACGCCATCCCGCTCGTGCTGACCCACGGTTGGCCGGGCACGTTCGTGGAGTTCCTCGACGTCGTGGACGCACTCGCGGACCCTGACGATCTCACCGACGCCTTCCACGTCGTGGTGCCGTCGCTGCCGGGGTACGCCTACAGCGACAAGCCCACTGCGCCAGGCTGGAACGTGCCGCGCATCGCGCGCGCGTGGGACACGCTCATGCGCGAGCTCGGCTACGAGCGCTACGGCGCACAGGGTGGCGACTGGGGGGCGATGGTCACCACGAGCATCGGCCAGCAGTGCGCCAGCCACGTCACCGGCATCCACGTCAACATGCCGCTCGTGAACTTCGGCGCGTGCGACATGACCGATCTCACCGAGCACGAGACCACGGCGCTCGCGCGCGTCGGCGAGCACGCCGAGTGGGGCATGGGGTACTCCGCCGAGCAATCGACGCGACCTCAGACCCTCGGTTACGGGCTCACCGATTCGCCCGCTGGGCAGTGCGCCTGGATCCTCGAGAAGTTCTGGGCCTGGACCGACCACGACGGGCACCCCGAGCAGGCACTGACCAAGGACCAGATGCTCGACAACATCTCGCTGTACTGGTTCACCGCTTCCGCCGCGTCGTCGGCCCGCCTCTACTGGGAGAGCTTCAAGCACGTCGACATGGAGCCGGTCACCTGCCCGTCGGGCGTCTCGTCGTTCCCCGCGGAGATCCTCGGCGTGTCCGAGCGCTGGGCCCGCACCCGTTTCACCGACCTGCGCTGGTACGGCGCGCCGCCACGGGGCGGCCACTTCGCCGCGTTCGAGCAACCCGAGGTCTTCGTCGACGAGGTGCGCGGCTTCTTTCGCACCGTGCGCTGACCCGGACGTCGACGCCCGTCTTTCCCGACGGTCGGTCTCCGATCGCCCGAGCTCTCGGCAGGTCAACCGGCGTGGGCCAGGCGTCCGCGCACCAGGCGACCGGGGCGCGCCTCGGTCGGCGCGCCGTCGTCGACCAGCACCTCTCCCGCGACCAGCGTGGCGAGGATGCCGACCGACCGCTGCGACAGACGCGGGGCACCGCCGGGCAGATCGTGCACGAGCTCCGGCATCGCCGGGGCGACGGTTTCCGGGTCGAACACGTTGAGATCGGCGACGAGTCCCTCGCGCAACAGACCACGGTCGGAGAAGCCGTAGGCGCGTGCCGGTTCGAGCGTGAGCATGCGCACCGCCTCTTCGAGGGTGAACTCCTGGCAGTTGCGCACCCAGTGCCCGAGGAGGTGGGTCTCGATCGACGCGTCCGACATCTGGCTGACGTGGGCACCCGAGTCGGAGAAGCCGACCACGGTGTGCGGGTGCGCGAGGCAGCGCTTCACCATGTCGTGGTCGAATGGTGAGAACGTCTGCCAGAAGAGCTGCCGCAGGTCCGTCTCGAGTGCGAGCTCGATCATGAGCTCGACCGGGTGCACGCCGCGCTCGGCGGACAGCGCCGCGACCGTCGGATGGGGCGGCAGCGGCGACGAGAACACCTGCATCCGGTCGAACTCCGGCGGGCGGGCCTCCCCGCCGAACGTCTCGCCGTACGGACCCTCGTCGGCGATCTTCACGAGCCGTGCGACGACGGCCGGGTCATCGAGCCGGCGACGTTGCTCTTCGAGCGACAGCGCGCGCAGCTCGCGCCACTCGGGAAGACGGTCGAAGGGCAACTGGCTGCGGAACGACGAGAACGCGCCGATGCCGCGAGGGTGCGTCACACCCCACATCCGCGCCCCGTGCGCGATGGTGTCGTCCAGGAACGTCAGCGCGCGGTCGTTCATGCCGGTCGTCGCCACCGGGACGCCGGTGGAGAGCGCGAGCTCCGCGAGCATCCGGTCGGGATCGCCGTCGGGCGAGTCCCGGTCGGCGACCATCTGGAAGATCCCGGCGCGGCGCGCGGCGAGGACGTCGACCAGTGCGCAGACCTCGTCCCACGACGCGAGACGCGACGCGACCGGCCTGTCGTCCGACGTCTGGTGGTGCTTCGTCCGCGAGGTCGTGAACCCGAACGCGCCGGCGCGCATCGCGTTGTCGAGCTCCCGGCGCATCGAAGTGAGGTCGGCGTCGGTGGCGTCGGTCTCGAAGGCCCGCTCCCCCATCACGTACGTCCGCAACGCGGAGTGGCCGATGTTGGCGGCGTAGTTGATGCCCTTCGGCAGTCGATCCAGCGCGTCCAGGTATCCGGCGAAGTCGGTCCACGACCACTCGATCCCGGCGGCAAGTGCCGCCGGCGCGATGTCCTCGGCGCGTTCGAGGTTGCGCACGACGAGCTCGTGGGCGTCGTCGCGGGTGGGCGCGAGCGTGAAGCCGCAGTGCCCCATGACCACGGTGGTCACGCCGTGCCAGCACGAGTTGGTGCCGAGCTCGTCCCAGAACACCTGCGCGTCCATGTGCGTGTGGGCGTCGATGAAGCCCGGCGTCACCACGTGAGCGTCGGCGTCGATGTCGACGACACCGCGATCCTTGATGCGCCCGAGCTCGGCGATCCGACCGTCGACGATGCCGACATCGCTCCTGAACGGTGCGAGCCCGGTGCCGTCGACGATGGTGCCGTTGCGGATGACGGTGTCGAAGGTCATGGGTCGCTGCTCCTGCTCGAGCTGCGCACGTGCTCGGGGCGCAGGTCTCCGGGGTCGAGGTCGAGCATCGTGATCGTGTTGCCCCGCATGAGCAGCTCGAGCTCGTCGGGGGTCACGCGGGTCGCGATGTCGCGGACCAGGTCGGGGGTGTCGGGCCAGGTCGAGTCCTGATGCGGGTAGTCGGTCTCGAAGCAGAGCTGCTCGACCCCGATCAGGTGTCGCATCTCGACCCCGACCATGTCGTCGAAGAACGAGCCGTACACGCGGCCGGGAACCTGCGTCGAGGGCGGATCGACGACCGCCGGATCGAGGCCCGACCACGCGCCCGCGTTGGTCACGACGCGGTCGAGGCGTTCGAGCAGGAACGGCATCCACCCGATCTGGCTCTCCGAGAACGCGATCTTCAGGTTCGGGAACCGGAGCAGAGCGCCCGACAACAGCCAGTCGGTCATGGCCATGTACGCATTGAGCGACGTCAACGCCGTGGTCACACCCGCCGGCGCGTCTTCGCTCGTCCGCTGCATCACCGATCCGGAGCCGATGTGCATGCAGACGACGGTGTGCGTCTCGTCACACGCGGCGAGGAGCGGGTCCCAATGCCGGTTCCGATCGTGGATGGACGGCAGACCCAGGTTCGCGGGCAGCTCGGTGAAGGTGATCGCCTTCTGGCCGCGCGCCGCGTTGCATCGGACCTCCTCCGCCGCGAGGTGCGGGTCCCACAGCGGGACGATCCCCAACGGGATGAGGCGTCCGCGGCTGTCGCCGCACCACTCCTCGATCATCCAGTCGTTGTACGCCCGGATGCAGGCGGCCCCGAGCTCCTTGTCGTGCGCCTGCGAGAACACCTGACCCGCGAAGCGCGGGTAGTTCGGGAAGCAGAGCGACCGCTCGATGCGCGCTTCGTCCATGTCGGCGAGCCGCGCGTGCGGGTCGTGGCAACCCTTGCGCATCTCGTCGAAGCGGATCGGGCGCATCGAGTACTCCTCTTCGGGGTACCCGGCGCACGCCATGACCAAGGGCGTGCCACGCACCAGATCCTCGAACACCCACCAGTCGGCGATCGGTCCGTCACCACCGCGCACGTACCCGACGCCTCCACCGGTGCTCGGCACCTGCATCGTCGGTCCCGGCTCGATGCGAGGTCCGTGGTCGCGGTACTTCGCGGGCAGCCATCGCTCCCACAGGTGAGGCGGCTCGACGACGTGATCGTCGGCCGAGATCACCCAGGGAATCGGAGTGTCCGGAGACTTCACCATGGTGGCGTCTCTCTTCAGCACCGGAGCAGACTCCGGCCGATCGGTGCGCCGCTCGCGCCGTTCGCGTTGGGCGAGACGCGACTCGAACCCGTGACCTTGCCGCGTGAACGCGACGACGTGAGCTTACGCGGCGGACCCGGGGTGGGACCTGCCCCGTGTCGGGGCGCGGTGTCGCCCGCAGACGGCACGAGACGCTTCATGGACGGACGTCACACTCGCGCTCGACCGCTGCAGTCGTCGCCAGGGTGTTCTGTAGGCTCACGCCGCCGACCGACTCGAGGCAGCGATGCGGGGGGGCGTTCGATCGGGCGGAGGGGATGGGGACCATGAGCGCGCGCCACGACGTCACGCGCCGTCAGATGCTGCAAGGACTGGGCGCCGCCGGCGCGGCTGCGGCGGCGCTGTCGGTCGGTGCCGGACCTGCTGATGCGCAGGCACAGCCGAAGCCGTTCACGCCGCGCGGGCAGCTGCGCCGCCGCCCGAACTTCCTCGTCGTGGTCGTCGACCAACAGCGGCAGCCGCCGGTGTACGAGTCGGCGACGCTCCAGGCCTGGCGTGACGCCAACCTCCCGACGCAGGTTGCGCTGCGCGCGCACGGCATGGAGTTCCGGAACCACTACGTCATGTCGACCGCGTGCGTCCCGAGCCGAGCTTCGTTCGTCACCGGCCAGTACCCGTCGCTGCACGGGGTCACGCAGACCTCGGGCATCGCGAAGAGCGCCCACGAGTCGGACGTCTTCTGGCTCGACCCCGCGACCGTGCCGTCGATGGGCGAGTGGTTCCGCGCCGGCGGGTACGACACCTACTACAAGGGCAAGTGGCACGTGTCGGAGGAGGATCTCCTCGAGCCCGGCTCCGACGAACCGTTGCCGTCGTACACCCAGTCGCTCGATCGCGATCCCGCGCTCGAGGCCGTGTACCTCGCCGCTGATCGCCTCGGGCCGTACGGGTTCGGGGGATGGATCGGTCCGGAGCCACACGGCAGCAGCCCGCTCAACTCGGCGTCGTCGGGTCCCGGCGGCAAGGGTCGCGACGCGCTGATCGCCCAGCAGAGCACGGAGCTGCTCCAGCAGCTCCGGACGTCGCCGAAGCCGTGGGTCGCGGTGACGTCGTTCCTCAATCCTCATGACATCGCATTGTGGGGCGAGCTGACGCTCGCGGCCGGCAACCTGTACCTCGCCGAGCAGCTCTCCGGATCGAACGTGCCCGCGGAGGCGGATCTGTTCGCGCCCGGTCAGTGGGCCGCCACGCGCAGCGACGACCTCACGAAGAAGCCGAGCGCGCAGAGCAGCTACCGCGACGCGTACCCGCAAGGACTGCAACCGACCGTCAACGGACCCGACTACCACCGCTTCTACTACCAGCTCCAGAAGAACGTCGACGCGCAGATCGGGCAGGTGCTCGCGACCTTGACTGCCGGTCCGGCGTACCGGGACACGATCGTCATCTACTTCGCCGACCACGGCGAGATGCTCGGTGCACACGGAGGGCTCTTCCAGAAGTGGCACGTCGCGTACGACGAGGTGATCCGCGTGCCGTTCGTCGTGCACAACCCGAGCTTGTTCCCGACCGGCGCGTCGACGGACGTGCTGACCAGCCACGCCGACCTGCTGCCGACGATGCTCGGCCTCGCGGGGCTCGACCAGAACGCGCTCCTGCAGCAGCTCGCGCCGCGGTACACGCAGGCGCGCCCGCTCGTCGGGCGCGACCTCTCGGGCTTCCTGCTCGGCACGCAGCAGCTCTCCGACGACCCGCAGTACTTCATGACCGACGACGAGCCGTTCCGGGGCGCGGAGCAGGTCTCGTGGAACGGGCAGATGTACGCGTCGGTCGCGCAGCCGTGCCACCTCGAGACGGTGATCGCGAACCTCCCGACGGGCGCGAACGGCGCCCAGGAACGTTGGAAGTACACGCGCTACTTCGACGATCCTGCGTTCTGGACGTCACCCGGTCAGAAGGACGTGGTGACGATGGTCGACGGCGTCGCCACCGTGCCCGGCGACAAGGCCGCGCACACCACCGTCAAGGTCCAGCCCGCCGCCGACGAGGTCGAGCTCTACAACGTGACGAAGGATCCCACCGAGCTGGTCAACATCGCTGCCGATCCCGTCCTCATGGCGACCCCCGCCATGCAGCAGACGGTCGCGACCCTGCAGGGCCTCCTCGCCGACCAGCGGTCGAGCAAGCGCCTCACGCCCACGATGGCCCAGCCTCTGACCGGCACCGCGGGAAGGTTCCGCTTCGGTCCTGCCGAATGACAGGCCACAGCTGCTCAGGCGAGCAGTTCGAGCGCCTCCGCGGCCCGCTTCGCCACGCTCGCGTAGCCACGGGACACGGCAGCGGTCTTGGCGTGCAGGAGGAGATCGCGAGCTCGTTCGACGTCGCCGGGCCGGTCACGCGTCGTGAGCGTCCGACCCCAGAGCAACTGCGTCTGGGCCAGGAAGAACCGCGCGCCCGCCGCCTCGCACAGCGCGGCCGAGCGTGACAGGTACTGCTCGGCCACGTCGTGTTGCCCGAGCAACGACGCCAGTCCCCCGAGGTAGTGGCAGATCGGATTTTCGGCAGTGGCACCGTTGTCCGCCCAGAGATGCGACCAGGGCTCGAGCCGTTCGAACAGTGGCGCCGCGAACACCGGATCACCGAGACCGATCGCGGCGTCGGCGTAGAACGCCATGCCCGTGATCCACACCGGGTTCATCTCGAGTTCGTAGCCGTCGGCGGCGAACGCCTCGAGTCGGGCACGCGCCTCGTCGGGGCGGTCGCCCTCGAGGCTCGCGACCGCGAGCGCGCCGCTCAGCACCCCGGACGTGTTCGGCGTGCTGCTGGCCATGCCCTCGATCAGCGGTGACAGCGTGTCGAGCAACCCGCGCTGATGGTGCACGATCATGATCTGGCCGCCATAGATGAATTCGGCGTCCGGTTGGCCGCTCTCGGTGCCGATCTCGAGCGCCTTCGCGGCCTCCTGCTCGGCCACGTCGGTGTCGCCGCGGATGATGGCCAGCCACGCGAGGCTGAACGTGTGCACCCAGGCGAGCATGGGCTGGTTCAGCTGTTCGTTGAGGGTGCGCATGATCTCGGTGCAGCGCGCCATGTCGTCGAATGCGCCGACCTGTGCACACGCCTGCCGGCGCCAGTTGGCGGCGAAGAACAGCAAGACCGGATCGCCGAGCACCTGGGCTCGGCGCAACGCCTCAGCAGTGAGCGCGAGCTGGCGTTCGAGCATCGGCGGCGCCATGAGTGCGTAGTCGAGGTCGTTCATGACCCGCAGCAGCACCATGTCGTCACCGCTCGCGTCGGCGATGGCGAGCGCCTCGTCGGCGAGCGCGGTCCGCCGCTCGAGCGTGCTCCCCACCACGATCTCCAAGCAATATGCGGAGAGAACGAGCGCGCGCCGCGTGTCCGTGTGTGACAGGCGGGCAAGTGCCTGTTCGAACACCTCGACGCGTTCGGCGTCGATCGCTCCGAAGTTGCTGAACAACCCCCGATGAAGCGCGAGGGCGGCGGCAACCAGCCGGTCGGCATCGTCGAGCGCGATCGCATCGCGGGCCGCGCCGAGCAAGGTCTTCCGGAACGACGGGTCGCCCGCCTGTCGCTGCGCCGTTCCGAGTCCGATCGTGAGGTCGAGACGCAGCGTTGCATCGGCGCCCGGCAACGACGGCCAGAGCCGGAGCGCGTCGTCGTAGTACCGGAGCGCGTCGGACGGCGCGAGCGAGCGGAGCGCCGCGTCTCCCGCGAGACGCGAGTAGCCGAGTGCCCTCGGGACGTCGAGGTGGTCGCTCCCGCTCGTCCAGTGGCGAGCAAGCTCGGCGACCCGGGGTCCGGGATCCCCGCCACACAAGGCTTCGAGCGCCTCACCGACGCGGCGGTGGGCCGCGGCGCGTCTCGTCGGACCGAGCGCGTCGTACAGCGTGTGCTGGATCAGCGCGTGGGCGAAGCTGTAGTGGCCAGGCTGGTCGGACGCCTCGCGGATCAACGCCGCCGACGCCGCAGCTTCGAGCATGTCGATCAGGTCGTCGTCGCGGACCGACAGCGCCCGACCGAGCAGCTCGGCGTCGAAATCCCTGCCGATCACCGCGGCCAGATCGAGCATGCGTTCGACGCTCGTGCCCAGGTGGACGACGCGACCCCCGATCACGTCACGGATGCTGTCGGGCAGCGCGATGGTGGCGAAGGGGCCTTTCGACACCCAGCGCCCCGACGAGTCCTGGAAGATCGCTTCCGTGTCCCTGAGGTGACGGAGCATCTCGACGACGTAGAAGGGGTTGCCGTCCGTCTCGCGATAGACCGCGTCGGCAAGCTGCATCTCGTCGCCGACGAGCGTGTACCCGGCGAGGGCCTCCATGCACGAGACGACCCCGGCACGATCGAAGCCCTGGAGATCGAGCCGCTCGACGCCGCCATGTCGTCGGAACATGCCCAGCGCCTCGCGCAACGCCGTCGCTTGTGGCAACGCGGTGTCGCGGAAGGCCGCGAGCACCAACACCCGCGCGGTCATGTCCTCGCCGGCGAGGTGGCTGAGCAGCTGGAGGCTCCCGGGATCAGCCCACTGGAGGTCGTCGAACACGAGGACCATCGGCTGCTCCTCCGCCTCCGCCCAGAGCAGCCCCGCGACCGCGGCGAAGAGCAGATATCGCTCGGTGTCGGAGTCGGTCGCCTTCGAAGGCGGGAGGTCGGGCACGCGCTGCGCCAGGGCAGGAACGACGCGTGCGAGCTCAGAACCGTGCCGCTCGACGTGCGCCCGAAGGCGTTCGGCGGGCGCGTGCATCACGTAGTGCCCGAGCGCCTCGGAGAAGAGCTGGTACGGCGTCGTGAAGCTCTCCTCGCAGTGGCCGAACAGCACACATGCGCCGGAGTCGAATGCTGCTCGCGCGGCCTCGGCGGCGACCGTCGTCTTGCCTTCACCGGGTTCACCGGCGAGGAGCACGAACTCGCGACCTCGACCGGCGCTGGCGCGATGGACTGCTCGCTCGATGGCCCCGAGCTCGACCTCGTACCCGATGACACCTACCGACGGCCGTACCTGCAACCGGGCTGGGATCGGGATCCGCGCCGCGACCAGCGACGAGGGTGCCCCCTCGCGACGGTCGTCGGTGAACGGCGCCCAACTCACGCGGAACGCCTCGAGCGGGCCGGGCAGGCCCTTGAGGTCGAGGCTCCCCACCGACTCGAAGTGGTTGCCGCCACGATTGCCGACGAGCAGACGTACGAGTGCAGTGACCAGGATCGAACCCGGTTCGGCGGCGCTCTCGAGTCGCGCCGCTTCGACCACCGGGAGCCCGTGGCAGTCGTGGGCGACGAAATGGACGTCACCGGCGCTCGCGCCGATCCGGAGCAGGAGCCGCTCGCGCTCGGGCGAGGTGCGGTTCCACCGTTCGCTCTCCTGCTGGATCGTCACCGCTGCTCGCAGCGCATCCGTCGCCGAGTCGAACGCCGCCATGAGGCCGTCGCCGGTGCTCTTCACGACCGAGCCACGGTGACGCGCGACCGCGCCTCGCAGCACGCGGTCGAGCACCACCGCGAGCCGGTCAGCAGCGTCGTCGCCCAGCGCGCTGCGCTGCTCGGTGGAGCCCGCGAGGTCACACACCAGCACCGTCGCCGTAGCCATCCGACCCTCGTGCATCACGTTCATGGTCGCGCCGTCGACAAGTCCTGCCGGTCAGTAATTCATGTTGGCTCGCAGCGCTCGCGGCTCGATGCGCCACACCGCCGGAGGGAGCTGGTCGATGCGCATCTGGAGCGAGTTCAGGTCTTTGCGGAACTCGACGAAGGCCGCCCGACCCTGTCGATCGTCGTGCGGGACGAGCGACGAGAACTCGCTCATCAAGGGCGTGCGGTTCACGCTGAGGATGAAGTTGTAGTCCACGAGCCGTTGGTAGACGTCCAACGGCTCGGCGACCCCGGTCTCGTACACCCGTGCGGGCTGCACGTCGTTCCACAGCTGGTAGTCGAAGATGTTCGCGTCGACGATCTCGTGCTCGACCGTCGCCATGTACACGAGGGTCGACAACAGCTCGACCGAGCCCTCGAGGGTCAGCGGGGTGCCCACCAGTTCTTGCACACCGGCAGGGATCATCTCGGTGAGCACATCGAGCCATCGTGCGTACTGGAGGTCGCCGCGTAGATCCGCGGTGCGCGCGAAGTACCGCGACATGAAGCGTTCGACGTGGTCGTGGATGACCCGCCACAGGTCGAGTCGGTTGTCGAGCGCGGGCGTTCCCCCGGGGACGTCGACGACCCCGCGGTGCTCGGCGTCGCAGAAGGGGTGGATCATCCTGAGGTCGAACCCGCTCGCAGTGTCCGAGAAGAGGCGACACATGCCGTCGTGCGTGTAGCTGAAGATGCTCTCGAAGTCGCCGCCGGGTGCCAGTGCGATGCGCGTGACGATCTCGTTCCCGAAGTGGGTGGCGTAGAGATGCGGCTGGAGCAGCGTTCGGACGGGGTGTCCCGCGGAAAGGCAGTTGTGCATCGCGATCGCGGCCGACGCGCCACAGACCAGATGCAACCAGTTGAAGTGGCGGACCAAGGTGAGGTGCGTCGACGCCGCGCACAGCGCGAGTCGTTGCGCCGTCGCCCACTCCGGATCGTGGGGCTCAGTCGATCCGAGCGCCGACGTGATGCGCGTGGCGCGTAAGGCGCGGCCGGCGTCGTCGGGTTCGAAGTCGACCACGGCCCATGGCGAGTGAACCCCGGGGTGGCATGCGTACGACGCCAGGACCTCGAGGTCCCACCGGTAGCGCGACCGCGCCGACGCGGGGTCGTCCACGCGTTCGAGGTAGCACGCGTAGGGGCTGGCCACCGCGAGCAGCCCGAGATCGACCGGGTCGTACCCGGGCGGGCGCACGGGCGCGCGGTAGAGCCGGCGATTCGCCGCCGGATATGCCGTCACCAGCGCCATGAACGGATCCGCATCCACGGGCGGGACGCCGGGCTGCATGGGCGAGAACGTCCGGGCGAGCCACGCCTGGAGCGCACAGAACAGCCGCACCTTCACGTCGCTCTCGTCCGCCGGCGCGTGGTCGGCGACGTACACGCCCGTGATGGGTATGTCGGGATACCGGTCGTGGAACGGGACCGGGACGATCGAACGAGCGTCGTCGGTGGGCTTCGGCACCGTCAACGGCTTCGTCGCAGTGAACTTCAGACGCGACAACGCACCCCAGAACGCACGTCGCGCCCTCCAGCCGGCGGCGGTTGCCGCGGTCACCGACGCACCGCCGCTACGCGATGGACCATGGCTTGAACGCGTTGTCGTGGCGCACCACACCGCCGAGATCGGGGTGATGACGCAGGATCACGGACGCCAACGTGTTGTCGTCGATCCAGTCGAGCCCCTCCTGCGTGTACACCCCCGCTCGGTAGTCGTAGGTGAAGAAGCGGTCGCTCTTGAGCCGACGTGACGCCATGAGGATGAAGACACGGAACGCGGTGTCGCTGATCGCGAACCCTTCGGGCTTGCGCTCCGTGTAGAGACCGACGATCAGGTCGACGTCGTCGGGCGCTGCGTACACCCGCTCGAGCTCGTGCACGATCGCCGGATCGTCGCTGAAGTCCTTGAACCGCTTCGCGGGCTTGAGTCGGAGCTGACGCCGGAACTCGTTGTACCGCGGCACCCCCCGTTCACGGTTTCGCAGGATGTCGACCGCAGCCAGATCGACCAGGCCGGCGTCGGGATCGGAGAACGTGCGCAGCTCGTCGGGGAAGTTGTGGAGCACCACCTGCCCGGGATGCGCGGTGGCGAACGAGTAGATGAGGTCCGACATCGACATGTCCACGTTGTCGAGCAGCTCGTGCGTTCGACGCCCGGAGATCTCCCCGAACCGGCCCTCGCGCAGCAACGTGTTGTCGACCGAGGAACGGATCTCGTAGTCGTCCGGGATCAGCGGGTGCAGGCGGTAGACGGCGACGAACTCCTCGGTGATCGCGTACGGCACGCCGTGGTAGTAGAGGTCGGTGCCGGGGATGCCGCTCAACTCCTCGCTCTTCACGAGCCGGCCGAGCCAGCGTTCCGCCGCCTGACCTTCGAAGCCCCACCAGTTGATGTTCATCGCCCGCTCGAGCACGGGGTTCGCCAGCAGCGCAGGGGTCCATTCGACGGTGTGGATCTTCGCCATGAGTGCAGCGTTGACCAGTCGCGCGGTGTCGAACAGCTGCTGATCGGTCCATGCCGGATACACCCGCGCCAGGTGATCGCAGATCGCGTTGTGCTCCCGCATGAACAGCGTGTGCAGCATCGCGAGACCCAGCCACCAACCACTGCTCGCGCCCACGAGCGCGGAACCGTCGCCGACCTCCCTCACCAGCGGGTCGTCCGGGTTGCTCGGATCGAACGGCAGGCGAGCATCGTCGGTGAGCCGGAGGCGGCCGCCGTGGCCGGTCCGCAGACGAGCCGAGACGCGCGGATCGGTGCCGTAGATCTGCGACGCGTCCCACCAATGCGTCGACATGCTCCGGTAGTTCGGCGGCCCCTGCTCGGCGCCGTAACCGACGTCGGGCTCGCTGCGGAGGATCGCCATGTTGCCGTTCGCGGTGTGCGTGCGCCATGGATCGGTCGCGTCGAGCGGCACCTCCCACGCCTGGTCCGGTTCGAGGCGGTGGTGCATCCAGTCGTGCACCTCGAACTGGATCCACGCCGCGAAGAGCATGTTGAGTCCGGTCGCGGGGACGAACGCACGGCGGGCGAGCAATTCGTTGCTCACGGTTCGCGGATTGGGTGTCATCACCCGGCTGCGATCGGTCGAATCCAGCTGGTCGGGCGGGAAGTTGTGGCCGAATCGGCTGCCGGCGGCCCCCATGCCGGGATGGTGAGGATCGGTTTCGGTCCCGTCGATCGATCTCGTGAGACGGCGGGACGGCACCGGCCGCTCCGGACCCCACCCGACGGTGACGCCGGTGGTGTCGAAGAGGTTCTCGCGCCGAAGCCGCATGCGAAGCCCGAGCAGCGTGAGCAACGCGGGGAACACGCGCAGGCGGTCCCAACCCCAGGCGCGGTCGACGGTGCCGGCCACCCACATCCCGACGCTCTTCACCGGGCCGTCGCGCACGGTGGACCTCCAGGCATGCTGCCCGGTTTGGACCTTACCGCCACGTGCGGGCGCCTTGAAGAGGTTCACGGGGTCGGATCGGTCACGGAGGAACGGCAGGTAGTCGGATTTCAAGAGCCACGCGAACGCGAACGCCCACAGCGCGAGGATCTCGCAACTCAATCCGACTTCGGAGGGCAGCCCAGGAAGGACGCTCCACCGAGCCGCGAACAGGCCCAGGAACACGAGCATCAGCACGGTGCAGCCGAGGTACACGCGGTTGCGAAGAAGCTTCTCGCGCGTCGGCGCGCCGGAAGACATCCTGAACCGGCAACCTGCGAACACCGCGAGCAGCAGAAAGAGGATCGAACCCCAGACGAAGTGCCATGCCCCGGATCCGTCGACGTGGTCGCCGGAGGGGTTCTCGTTCGTCGGGCAGAGCGCGAGCAGCACCGCGGCCGCCCCGGCGGCGTTGGCAAGCCAGTTGTCGAGGCGATAGCTGACATCCGGCTTCGGCTTCGGCGTCACCGAGCCGCGCGTACGCGCCGGCACGGGCCAGACGACGGGTCGGAAGTGATACGTCGCGAAGAGGAACGCGAGCGCGAACAGCATGCCGACGAAGAGATCACCGACGTCGGAGTTGTAGTACGAGCTCATCGACGGGCCGACGTCAGTGCCGCCCGTGAACAGGTAGCCGATGACGAGCACCGGACCGAGGAGGAACGCCACCGCGCCGATCAGCAATTGCACGGCCTTGTAGCCCCCGGCCAAGCCGCCGAGCGCCGCGAGCCGCTCCTCGTCGGCTGCGGAGATGGGCTGCCTGAGCGGCTCGAGCTCCGGTTGGTGCCACACGACGGAGTCCCTCCCGCTGCCCGTGCGGTCGATCAGGGTGTGGAAACCGCGCGCCTCCCGTCGGCCAGCCAGGCGCGGACGGCCTCGACCCCGTTCTCGAACAGAAGTGCGCGTTCGGCCGCACCTATTGCGAAGTCAGCCGCGTTGATGCCTGCACTGTCGACGAAGATGGTGCGCGCCGCGCGTTCGGGCGTGACGTAGAAGCGGTCGGCGTTCTCGAGCAGCGTGTGGAAGCACGCGAGCGCCTCGTCGAACGGGCCATCCACGTCGCGCCATTGCGCGGCCGCCGCCGTGCTCGCGGACAACTTGATCCCGATCGTCGGCCAGCGCGCCGGGCTGCCGTCGGTCCGGTCGAACACCTCCACTGGGAAGTTGTCGAGCAGCGCACCGTCCACCCACGTCGCAGTCCGCTTCGAGCGCGAACCCGGAGTCCGCACTTCCGCGCGGACCGGCTGGAAGACGAAAGGGATCGACATGGATGCCCGCACTGCGTCGACGATCCGCTGCCGCGCGGG
>DASUAS010000295.1:0-21278 GCA_035763625.1 Acidimicrobiia bacterium | reverse complement strand
CGCGTCGAGTGGTGCACGCGGACAGATTCAGAGCTGGCGCACCTCGATGGGTTGTTGACGAGCGAGTGCGCGGCGGGCGCGCTCGTGCTCGTCCGGGTCGTGGGTTCGCACACCGATCCAGGTCGCGCCGGGTTCGAGGTCGTCGAAGGTGACGCTCCAGGCGTCGGACAGCGTTCCCGCGCGCTCGAAGCCGATGTACGCGCCGAGCGGCGCGCCGATCACGATGCCGACCGCGGCGAGCGCGACGACCTCTCCCACCGGTTCGCGCGGAGCCGTCACGGCGACGAGGACGACGCCTATCGCGGCTCCGAGCAGCACCCCGGCTGCGATTCCGGCGAGGAAGCCGACGACGATTCGGCGGACGAGGTAGCGAGTGATGCGCGTGTCCGCGGCGTGCGTCGAGCGATGGCTCTTCTCGGGGAACGGACTGAGCAGCGTGATGTCGTCGCCGTCGATGCCGGCCGACTGCAGCCCTTCGATGGCGACTCGAGCGCGACCGGCGTCGGGAAAGCGAGCGGCGAGGACGCGGGCGTGGCGTCGGCTCGGCCGTCGGTCAGCGTCGGGTGATGGCACGTTCAGGGCGTGCCCACTGCTTCTGTTCCGGACACCTCGGCCCGAAGCGGTGGCCGGATGTTCGCCCTTCCGTCACCGCCGTCGAAGTCTCCTACCACCATGGAGCCGTGGCGCGACGCGAGAACCGATCGGTCTCGCCCCGGGAACCTGCGCCCGGGAGCCATCTCCGGGCGTGGCCACGCCGCAGCTGCGAGATAGCCTGCGGACGAGGCGCTGTCTGGTTGAGCTGCTCCGGACCTCGGTGGCGCACCGGACACGAGCCAGAAGGTGCGCGTGATGACCGGGACGACCGAGACCGGGACGAGCGGAGAGTGTCCGGGCGCCGGGCGGGCCGGTCCCGACAACCTGCGGATCGATGCACGCCTGCAGGACGACGAGCTCGTGCTCGCCCTGCACGGTGAAGCGGACATGTCGACGGCGCCGGTCCTGGCCAACGCACTCGGCGACGCTTCGATCAACGGACGTCGTCGGGTCGTCCTCGACCTCGAGGCGCTCGAGTTCATCGACGCCCGTTGCCTCGGAATGATGATCACCACCCACGACGCCCTCGTCGCCACGGGAGCTGACTTCGTCCTGCGACACCCTTCGCCCTTGGTCCTCCGTCTGCTCCGCATCTTCGACTGCGAGATCGCGGTCGAGTCCTCCTGAGCCGCGCGGCGACCCGGTTGACGTCCTACGATCGCGTTCCCGCGGCGCGGCTTCGCGCACTCCTTGCACGAGAGAGGCGACATGGCGACGAGCAAGTCTCCTTCGGAACTGATCGACGAGCGGATCTCCGAGCTCGGTGACTGGCGAGGCGACATGCTCGGGCGTCTGCGGGCCGTCGTGCACGACGCCGATCCCGAGGTCGTCGAGGAGTGGAAGTGGCGGGGCGTCCCGACCTGGTACCACGACGGGATCATCTGCACCGGCGAGACCTACAAGGAGGTCGTCAAGATGACCTTCGCCAAAGGCGCTTCGCTGGATGATCCGAAGGGCCTCTTCAACTCGAGCCTCGAGGGGAACACCCGGCGCGCCATCGACTTCCGCCGAGGCGACAAGGTCGACACGCGCGCGCTGAAGGCGCTCGTGCGCGCGGCCATCAGGCTCAACGAGTCGAAGGCGAAGCGCTGACGCCCATCGCTACCAGGCCATCGTCTGGCCGCCGTTGACACGGAAGATGTTCCCGGTGGCGAAGCGAGCCGCGTCCGACACGAGGTAGTGGATCAGCAGGGCCTGGTCGATCGGCTCGCCCAGCATGCGCAGCGGTGACTGCTCCTTCGACTGCTCGACGAACTGGTCGTAGGCGTCCTGGTCGAGCGTGCCGTCGGGACGGTGGAGGCGCCAGGTCGTGAACGGCGTGAGCGTGGCGCCGGGCGCGATCGCGTTGACGCGGATGCCGTGCTGGCCCGCTTCCAGCGCCGCGGTCATCGTGAGCATCGCCACCGCGGCCTTGGTGAACGCGTACACGCCGATCCCCGCGTACGGCTCGTCGATCGCGGCCGACGAGACGTTGACGATCGAACCGCGACCGGAGGGCTTCATCGCCCGGATCGCGCACTGGGTGCCGTAGAGGACGCCCTTGAGGTTGAGGTCGATCCCGCGGTCGATCGTGTCGTCGTCGAGGTCTTCGATCAGGCCGGGGAACATGGCGCCGGCGATGTTGCACATCGCGTCGATGTGACCGAGCTCCTCGATCGCGGTGTCGACGAGGCGTTCCACGTCGGCACGCTTCGTGACGTCGGCGGTGACCGCGAGGGCGACGCCGTCGACCTTGCGCACGCGCGCGACGGTCGTGTCGAGCCCATCGGTGTCCACGTCGCCACACACGACGGTGGCGCCGGCGGCGGCGAGCACGTCACAGGTCTCGGCACCGATCCCGCTGGCAGCACCGGTGACCACGACCACGCGGCCGTCGAGTCGGGACGCTTCCGTCAAGCTGTTCATGGCGACGACGGTACCGCCGCCCACGGGTGCCGCGCCTCTGGTGATCGACGACTCGCACGAGGGCACCGCGCGCGCGTGTGGGCGCACCTCCCGCCGGCGGAGGTACGAGCGCAGTTCGGCGTCCCACCCCGTTCCTGACGCGCGCGTTGGTGGCCTGATCGGCCCTGCCGTACAGTCCCGTCGATCGGCCACCGCTTGCGCGACCTTGGGGGTGCATGATGACCGCGACCGACTCCGACAGCTCGGCGGCACCGCGTCCGTTCATCTTCGACGTGACCGAGATCGAAGGTCACACCAACGAAGAGATGATGCGTGGCGCGCCCGAGGCCGAGTTCTTCTACGAGCTCCTCGGTCGTGATCTGGTCACCAAGGTCCTGGTGCAGACTCCGCAGCTCTGCGTGTACCACGAGTCGGCGAAGCCAGGTGAGCAGGTGAAGCCGCATCGGCACGGCACCTACCAGGTGAACTACGTCCTGCGCGGCGAGCTCCTCTTCGGCAACCAGCGCGTCGGACCCGGGATGGGGTACTTCTCCCCCGACCAGCTCTACTCGTGGCGCGCCGGCGACGAGGGCGCCGAGTGGATCGAGATCCACTCCGGGCTCGGCGGCATCTACACCGACCGGCCCGAGGCCTGAACGCGCCCATGAAGGCGCTCGTCGTCGGCGGATCGCAGTTCAACGGGTTCGCCCTGGTGCAGGAGCTGGTGCGTCGCGGCCACGACGTGACCGTCCTCAACCGTGGTCGCACCGAGGCGCCCTTCCCCGACGGTGTCACCCGGATCACCGCCGACCGCACCGACCGCGACCGCATGGCGGAGGTGCTGGCGGGGACCGAGTACGACTGCGTCCTCGACATGTGCGCGTACCACCCCGAAGACGTCGAAGTGATGGTCGAGCTCCTGCGCGACCGCGTCGGGCACTACGTGTTCGTGAGCTCCACGGTGATCTACGCCCGTGCGAGCATCCTGCCGATCACGGAGGAGTCAGCCGTCGATCGAAGCGACGCTCAGATCGAGTACGGGCTGCACAAGCTCCTGTGCGAGGACCGGCTCCTGGCGGAGTTCGCAGCGTCGGGCTTTCCGGCCACCACCGTCGCGTTGTCGATGGTGATGGGCCCGCGCAACATCGTGCCCGACCGCGAGCAGCGGATGTTCGTGCGCCTCCTACGCCGACGCCCCGTGCTCCTCCTCGGTCGCGGCCGCGCCCTCGGCCAGATCGGGGACGTCGACGACCAGGCCGCGGCGCTGTGCGACGTCATGGGCCAGCCGGTCACGTTCGGTCAGCGCTACAACCTCACCGGCGGCCAGTACTTCACCGACGAGGGCTACGTCGACGTCTTCTCCGCGGTCGTGGGCGCGGAGGTGGACAAGGTCTTCGTATCCGCCGACGTCGTCGACGACGTGTGGCACGGTCGGCTCGAGCTCGGCCTGGGCCGTCCGACCGGTGCGCACATCGACATCCGCACCACCGCGGCGGAGCAGCGCATGCAGGAGATGGCGATCCGTCAGCGCTACCAACTCGCCAACCTGGTGCAGAAGCTCGCGCCTCACCTCCACCACTGGGACGACAGCGTCGTCTTCGGCATCGACAAGCTGGCGCGCGACGTCGGCTGGCGGCCGCGTCGCACGTTTCGGGAGACGGTCGAGAAGAGCTACGAGTGGTTCATGCGCGAAGGCGTCGCCGACCGCGTCACCTTCGACTTCGCGTTCGAGGACGAACTGCTCGGCCACACGAAGGAGAGAGAGCGGCATGGCTGAGGGCGTGGTCGAGATCAACGGCGGCAACGTCGTGTACGAGTTCGTGGGTCCTGACGACGGCGAGGTCGTCGTCGTCACGCCGGGCGGACGCTTCAGCAAGGACTATGGCGGCATCCACGAGCTGGCCGACGCGCTCGCGGCCGGCGGCAAACGCGTGCTGCTGTGGGACCGTCCCAACTGCGGGCGCTCCGACGTCCAGGTGTACGGACGTTCGGAATCGCACATGCGGGCGGAGACGCTGGGCCTGCTGGTGCAGGAGCTCGGCATCGAGCGCCTCGTCGCCACCGGCGGCTCGGGCGGCGCCCGCGACATGATCATCTTCACGATCATGTGGCCCGAGCTGGTCCGGAAGCTCGCGGTGTGGTCGATCGTCGGAGGGACGTTCAGCACCATGCTGCTCGCCGGCGCGTACGTGCTGAACGAGCTCTCCACCGTGCGCTCGAAGGGCATCGAGGGTGTCATCGCGATGGACGACGGCCCCTTCAGCTGGGCGGCGATGATCCGCCAGAACCCGCACAACCGCGACCGCCTCCTCGCGCTGGGCACCGCCGGCTTCGAGCAGGCGATGAACCGTTGGCTCGACGCCTTCGTCCCGAAGCCCAACGAGGCGATCCCCGGCGTGCCCGACTGGGAGTTCGCCACGATCACGTGCCCGACTCTCGTCGTCCGCGGCGGCGAGCACGACTACGACCACCCGAAGCGCACGAGCCTCGAGGTCCACGCCCTCATCAAGGGGTCGCGACTCATCGAACCGCCGTGGCCCGAGGACGCGTGGGAGCGTGCGGTCGAGGCCACCAACGAAGGTCGAGGGAGTCTGTTCGACCCGTGGGTGGAGGCGGCGCCGGCGCTGCTCGAGTTCATCGACGAACCCTGACGGGACGCGCGCGGTGACCGACGAGTTCGCGCCGAGCCCGCAGGTCGAGAAGATCCGCGAGCAGCTCGATCATCCGGTGATCGACTCCGACGGCCACCTCGTGGAGTTCCGCCCGGTGGCGATGGAGTACATCACCCGCGCCGGCGGTGCCGACATCGGACGGCGATTCACCGACGAGCAGCGCGCGACGTTCCTCTCGCGCGAATGGTACGGGCTGAGCGACGCGGAACGCATGACCCGGTGGACGCACCGGCCCCCGTTCTGGGGCGAGCCGCTCCGGAACCACGGACTCGACCTCGCGACCGCGTCGTTCCCCGACCTGCTCTACCGGCGGCTCGACCAGATCGGCATCGACTTCGCGGTGCTGTTCCCGACGATCGGGATCAACCCGCAGGGCTACGCCGACGAAGAGGTGCGCCGCGCGTGCTGCCGAGGGCTCAACGACTACTACGCCGACCACTGGATGGGACATCCGGATCGCATGACGCCGGTCGCGGTCATCCCGATGGCCACGCCGGAGGAAGCGATCGACGAGCTCGAGCACGCGGTGCGCGGGCGCGGCTTCAAGGCGGTGATGCTCCCGAGCTACGTGAAGCGAGCGATCCGACCGGTGGTCGACCGGATCCCCGACGCCGCCCGGTACGCGTGGCGGGCCGACACCTTCGGGATCGACAGCGCGCACGACTACGACCCGGTGTGGGCGAAGTGCCGGGACCTCGGCGTCGTCCCCGCCTTCCACGGACCGGGAGAGGGCTCGACGTTCCACGACTCGATCTCGAACCCGGTGTACAACCACGTCGGCCACTTCGCGACTGCGGCGAACGCGGTGTGCAAGTCGTTGTTCCTCGGCGGGGTGAGCCAACGGTTCCCGGAGCTGCGGTTCCTCTTCCTCGAGGGCGGCGTCGGCTGGGCCCGGACGCTGCTCGCCGACCTCGTGGGCCACTGGGAGAAGCGCAGCCTCGACGGTCTGGCCCGCGACGCCGATCCCCGCCTCGCCGACGTCGACCTCTTCGTCGACCTGTTCGAGCAGTACGGCGGCTCGTTGCGAACGAAGATCACGCGCGACGAGATGGCCCGACGATGGGACGTCCACCCCGAAGATCCGAGCGACAGCTTCGCTCGCCTGCCGCTCACGAGCGGTGACGAGTTGCTGCATCTCTTCGTCGAGCGCTTCTACTTCGGTTGCGAAGGGGACGACCCGGTGACCGCGTCGGCGTTCGACGCCAAGCGGAATCCAGGGGGCCTGCGCCTCCACGCCACCTTCGGGTCCGACATCGGCCACTGGGACGTGCCTCTCATGGAGCGCGTGTTGGAAGAGGTGCACGAGCCGTTGGAGAAGGGTCGCATCGACGCGGACGACCTGCGCGACTTCGTGTTCACGAACCCGGTGAAGCTCTGGACCGCGACCAACCCCGCGTTCTTCGCGGGGACGGTCGTCGAGGATGCCGCGGTCCGCATCCTCGGTGGCGAGCCGTCCGCATGATCGTGGGGTCGGGGCGTCGCTACGCCAGACTGGCCGTCGGGCGCACTCGACGAGCGTCGGTGCACCGCCACGGGCTGCCGAGGAGAGGGAACAACCCATGACCTGCGACGTCTTCGTGATCTTCGGGATCACCGGCGACTTGGCGAAGGTGATGACCTTCCAGTCGTTGTACCGCCTCGAGCAGCGGAAGCTCCTCGACTGCCCGATCGTCGGCGTGGCGGTCGACGACTGGACCGTCGACCAGCTCGTCGATCGGGCGCGCACGTCGATCGTGGGAACCGGCGAGGAGCTCGACGAGGCGGTGTTCGAGCGGCTCGCCAAGCGGTTCGTGTACGTCCCCGGCGACTTCGCCGACGCGAAGACGTACGAGCGCGTCGGTGCCGCCATCCAGGGCAAGCAGGAACCTGTCTTCTACCTCGAGGTCCCGCCCTCGTTGTTCGGGATGGTCATCAAGGGCCTCGCCGGCGCCGGTCTCACGAAGAACGCGCGCGTCGTCGTCGAGAAGCCCTTCGGCCACGATCGGGCGTCGGCACGCGCGCTCGCCGACGAGCTCCACCAGTACATCGACGAGTCGCAGCTGCTCCGAATCGACCACTACCTCGGGAAGATGGGCCTCGAGGAGATCCTGTACCTCCGCTTCGGCAACACCATGCTCGAGCCGGTGTGGAACCGGAACTTCGTCGAGTGCGTGCAGATCACCATGGCCGAGGACTTCGGGGTGGAGGACCGCGGCAGCTTCTACGACCCGGTGGGTGCGCTGCGCGACGTGGTGGTCAACCACCTCATGCAGGTGGTGGCGGCGGCGGCGATGGAGCCGCCCGCGGGCGGCGACGTCGAGACGCTCAAGGACTCGCAGACCACGCTCTTCCGCGCCATCCTGCCCGCCGACCCGAAGCACTACGTGCGGGGCCAGTACGAGGGCTACCAGTCGATCAAGGGCGTCGCCGCCGATTCGACCACCGAGACCTTCGCCGCGCTGCGGCTCGAGATCGAGAACTGGCGCTGGTTCGGTGTGCCCTTCTTCATCCGCACCGGCAAGCGGCTCGCGGTGACCGAGACCGAGATGCGCCTCGTGTTCAAGCGCCCGCCCCGCCTCGGGTTCGGGCTCAGCGACGAGCACTCGCAACCCGACCAGATCGTGATCCGCCTCGATCCCTCCACCGGCATCCGCTTCGAGCTCGAGGCGCGCCACGCCGGCACCTCGGTCACGTCCCGACCCATCCAGCTCGACATGGAGTTCAAGGATCAGGGCGGCGAGGGCGCGACCCCCTACGAGGTGCTGCTCCTCGCGGCGATGAACGGCCAGACCGTGCGCTTCACCCGCCAGGACACGGTGGAGGAGGAGTGGCGTGTCATGCAGCCGTTGCTCGACGCGCCGCCTCCAGTGGAGACGTACTCACCGGGCTCGTGGGGTCCCGACACCACGAAGCTGCTCGGCGAGTGCGCGCCCTGGCGAGGACCGTGGACGACGACGTGACGCGAGGAGCGTTCCCATGACACGACACGGAGCCGACGTGGACCGCACCGAGGAGTGGGCCGCGCTGCGCGAGCGGCACCTGCGACCGTTGGACTCCCGCCCTCCGTCCTCGGCGCGGGGGGTGCACCACCTCGCGCTGCTGTCGAGCGACGTCGACGCGACGATCCGCTTCTACCAGGACGTGCTCGAGTTCCCGCTGACCGAGCTGTTCGAGAACCGCGACTACCAGGGCTCCACCCACTTCTTCTTCGACATCGGTCACGGCAACCTGCTCGCGTTCTTCGACTTCCCGGGGCTCGACCTCGGGCCTTACGGGGAGGTGCTCGGCGGCCTGCACCACCTGGCGATCTCGGTGACCCCGGAGCGATGGGAGCACCTGCGCGGGAAGCTCGCGGCCGCCGGTGTGGCGACGCAGGAGATGAGCGGCGCGTCGATCTACTTCACCGGCCCCGACGGCGAGCGACTCGAGCTGATCAAGGACCCCCTCGGCGAGATGTACGGCACCAAGGTGTCGTAGTCCTCGGGGTGTCGTAGTCCTCGGGGTGTCGTAGCTTTGGGCGGTCGCCCAACATCGACAACCGGAGGACCTGCGGCATGCAGAGCATCGAGTCGATCGACTTCTTCGCCGACCAGGCGTTGGTCGAGGATCCGTATCCGTACTTCGAGGCGCTGCGCGACCGGTGCCCGGTGCTGCCCCTCCCGCACCTCGGTGTGGTCGCGGTCACCGGCTACGAGGAGGCCACCGACGTCTACCGCGACCCGGCCACCTTCTCGTCGTGCAACTCGGTGATCGGCCCGTTCGCCACGTTCCCGGTGCCGCTCGAGGGCGACGACGTCGGCGCGATCATCGACCGGTATCGCGACCAGCTCCCGATGGCCGAGCACATGGTGACCATGGACCCGCCCGACCACACACGCGAGCGCGCGCTGCTGATGCGTCTCATCACTCCGAAGCGGCTGCGCGAGAACGAGGACTTCATGTGGCGCCTCGCCGAGCAGCAGCTCGACGAGTTCGTGGCCAACGGTCGCTGCGAGTTCATCTCCGGGTACTCGCAGCCGTTCGCCATGCTGGTCGTGGCCGACCTGCTCGGTGTTCCCGAGTCCGACCACCAGCGCTTCCGCGAAGGCTTCGGCTTGTTGGGCACCGTCGGCGAGGTCGGGGCCGGCGCCGAGGGCGCCCAGAGCGGCAACGCGCTCGGCTGGCTCGACGACTGGTTCGCCGCGTACGTCGAGGATCGCCGCCGCGCCCCGCGCGACGACGTGCTCACCGATCTCGCCGTCGCGACGTACCCCGACGGGACGACGCCCGAGGTCACCGCGGTGGTGCGCACCGCGACCTTCCTGTTCGCCGCCGGTCAGGAGACGACCGCGCGGCTGCTCGCGTCCGCGCTCAAGCAACTCGCGTTGCACCCGGAGCTGCAGGACGAGCTGCGCGAGCACCATGACCGCATCCCGAACTTCATCGAGGAGACGCTGCGGGTCGAGAGCCCGGTGAAGGCCGACTTCCGCCTGGCGCGGCGTACGACGACGATCGGTGACGTCGAGGTCGCCGCCGGCACGCCGGTGATGCTGCTCAACGGTGCGGCCAACCGCGACCCCGCCCGCTTCGAGTGCCCAGCCGACTTCCGGGTCGACCGCGCCAACACGATGGACCACATCGCGTTCGGCCGGGGGCACCACTCGTGTCCCGGCGCGCCGCTCGCGCGCGCGGAGGGTCGCATCAGCATCGAGCGCATCCTCGATCGCATGCACGACATCCGCTTGTCGGAGGAGCACCACGGTCCCGAGACCGACCGCCGCTTCGCCTACGAGCCGACGTGGGTGTTGCGCGGCCTCACGAAGCTCCACCTCGAGTTCACGCCCGCCTGACCGCGTCCATCACGCACGTTCGGGGGGTGGGTCACTCCCAGGGTTCGAAGAGGCCCTCGAACTCGAGCTTGCCGTCGGTGACGCGGCCGTAGAGCAGCCAGTCGCCGCGGAACATGCCGTGCTCGTAGGGCGAGCACGCGATGTGCGTGTGCACCCCGCCGGTACCGCTCGGCATGAACCGGATCTGCTCGAGCCCGGCCTTCAGGCCAGGTCCCGAGAGCACCGGGGCCCGGAACAGGCCTTCGACGAGGACGCGCGCGGTGTCGTACCCGAGCACCGGGATCGCGTTGGGCCACATCATCGGGTCCTCGCCGTACCGGGCCACGTAGCGCTCATGGAAGCCCTGCGCCAGCGCGTTGCTCGGGTCGAGCTGGTCGATGCCGACCCAACCCTCGAACTTGTCGTAGCCCATCAGGTAGAACATGAACGCGGTGCCCATGATGCGCGGCGGATCCCATCCGAGCTCGTCGAGGGCCGCGCGCAACAAGCCCTTCGCCGCGAGCATGCCGTAGCCCATGTACACGAGCGCGTCGGGTCCGACCTGGCGCAGGTGGTCGAGGTGCTCGGCGAGGTGCTCCGGGCTCTGGTTCACCGACTCCACCGCGGCGATCGAGATGCCGCGTCGGCGGCACTCCTGGCGGAAGAAGCGGAAGTACTCCTCGCCGTTGGGTGAGATCTCGCTCAGCACCGCGACGCGCGTGTGCCCGTGCTTCGCCAGCCACGCCACGACGAGTGCCGCGTCGCCGCCGCAGTCGCCGTTGCCGAGGCGGAAGCAGTAGTCGCCTTGCAAGCGCTCGGTGCCGGCCCAACTGATGAGCGGCACCTGCAGCTCGTTCGCGAGCGGCGCGACCGTGATCGCGTTGTCGGAGCTGTACGCGCCGGCCACCCCGATGCAACCCTCGTCGACCAGGTACTTGAAGCCGTCGGTCGCGTTGCGGGCCGAGCCGTTGGGCAAGCCGTTCTCGGCGTGCAGCACGAACTCGTAGGGCCGTTCGAGCAGCCCCGAGTCGACGGCCTCGTCGAACGCCATGCGGTGGATCTTGTCGAAGCTGCCACCGGGCCCGTCGAGGCACGCGCCGAGCCAACCGATCTTGATGGGGTCCATGTTCGGATCCTAGAGATGTCGTGCGGTTCGGGAACGGGTCGAGTCAGAACCCGAGCTCGGCGACCTGCTGCTCGAAGGGGTAGACGTTGACGGACTGCACAGCCGGGAGCAGGCGCTCGTGGGGGAGCCCGGCGAGGTAGCCGTCGATCGTGCGCTGGAAGTTCGAGATGTGCCCCTCGAGCCCCGCCGACAACCGCATGTACTCGAAGCCCCGCGCGTGGAGCCCGAGCTGCTGGCGCGGGAGGTTCGAGAAGTCCTGCGCGGGGATGGCCGGCCAGCGCGGGTCGTCGCACTCCCAGACCTCGGGCGGCATCGGTCTCGCCCACTCGTCGCCGTCCGCGAACCGGGCCAACGACCAGATCTCCATCAGTGTCTCCTCCGGCCCCAACGGGCGGAACCGGTACGCGGACGCGCCGCTGTACATCGGCAGCACGAAGTAGTGCGGGAAGCCGTGGAAGAACGTGAGGTTGATGCCCTGCTCGTCGAGCTCGTTGAGGTCGGGCATGTCGTGGCCCTGCTCCTGGTGCCACTGGAGGACGGCATCGTTGAGCGTCCGGTTCCACGTGGCCATCGCGAGCGCGGAGTCAGCCGGGAGCTCGAGGTCGCGCAGGCTCTCGGCGACGCGCACGTCGTCGGCGTGGCACATGCCGTCCATGCCGTCGCTCATCGCGCGCAGGTACTCGATGTCGGCGTCGATGAACGCCTGCGGGTCGAACGGCGTGCCTTCACGGATCCCGAACCGCGTGGGGATGACCAGCTGCGGGTGCGTCTGCACGACGTGGTACATCTCGACGAAGGCTTCGATGCCGAGCTTCCAGTTCACCGGGAGGCGCGCCGCGTACCACTTCTCCGCACGCATCGACTCCAGCTTCCACGCCTCGAGGTTCGACGCTGCGGGCTGGAGCGACTCGCGCACCGGAGGAGCTGCGGGGTCGTCGTTGATCCACGCGCACCCACCCCACGTCTCACACCGCACCGGTGTGAGGTCGAGGTCGCACTCCACCAGGTTGTGCTCGGCGAAGGTGCGCCGCTGCGTGACCGCGATGTTCTTGCCGTCGAGGCCGTAGCTCCATCCGTGGAACGGACAGCGGAACGTGCCGGCGCAGATCCCGCGGCCCTCGACGAGCTTCACCCCGCGATGGCGGCACGCGTTCTCGAACGCGACCACGTCCATGTCGTCGGTGCGCAGCACGATGATCGACTGGTCGAGGAACTGGTACTCGACGAAGTCGCGAGGCTCGGGGATCTCCTCGAGCCGGCAGGCCATCTGCCACGTGCGCGACCAGAGGCGCTCGACCTCGAGTGCGAAGAAGTCGGGGTCGTAGTAGCGCTCTTTGGGCACCCGGTCGGGCAGCTCCATCGCGAAGGGCACCGGCATGTCGTGCTCCGGGTGGTCGGGACGCCTCGGGGTAGCGTGGTCGCGTTCGTCAGACTAACCGGTCGGTACAAGAATCCCGGGGGCCCGACACCGCATGGACGCAGCACCTCCCGACGTCGACGTGCTGGTCGTCGGCGCGGGGATCACCGGCATCTACCAGCTGCATCGCGTCCGGGAAGCGGGCTTCTCCACCCGCCTCGTCGAAGCGGGGAGCGGCGTCGGTGGGACCTGGTTCTGGAACCGGTATCCGGGCGCCCGCTTCGACTCCGAGAGCTACACCTATGGCTACCTCTTCTCACGGGAGCTGTTCGACGAGTGGGAGTGGCAGGAGCACTTCGCGGGGCAGCCGGAGATCGAGCGCTACCTGAACCACGTCGTCGACCGGTTCGACCTGCGTCGCGACATGTGCTTCGACGCGCCGGTCACAGCCGCGGAGTGGGACGACGCGTCGGCGACGTGGGTGGTCACCACCGGCGACGGCGCGCACCTCCGGGCGCGGTTCCTCGTCGCCGCCACCGGCGTGCTCTCGGTGCCCTACCTCCCCGACATCGAGGGCCGCGACGAATTCCGCGGCGTGCAGCACCACACCGGGCGGTGGCCCGCGGCACCGGTCGACTTCGAGGGCAAGCGGGTCGCGGTCGTCGGCACGTCGTCGAGCGGAGTGCAGGTGGTGCCGACGATCCTCGACGACGTCGAGTCCGTGACCGTGTACCAGCGCACCGCCAACTGGTGCACGCCGCTCAACAACCGACCGATCACGCCCGATGAGCAGCGGCAGCTGCGGGCCGAGTTCGAGGACCTCCGCGAGACCCTGAACACCTCGCTCAGCGGATTCGCCCACCCGGTGAACGCGCAGTCCGGGGCCGACGCGTCGCCGGCCGAGCGGCGCGCGCTGTTCGAGCAGCTGTGGAACAGCCCGGGGTTCATGAAGCTCACGAGCAACTACTACGACCTGCTGTTCAACGACGAGGTCAACGACGAGTGGTGCGCGTTCATCGCCGAGAAGATCCGCGGCATCGTGCACGATCCCGACACCGCCGAGCGGCTGATCCCGAAGGACCACCGCTTCGGTGGCAAGCGACCGCCGTTCGTGCGGGGGTACTTCGAGGCGTTCAACGATCCGAAGGTGTCCCTGGTGGATCTCCGGGAGACGCCGATCGTGCGGGTGACCGAGACCGGCATCGAGACGACGGATGGTGTGCGCGAGTTCGACGTCATCGTGTGGGCGACCGGCTTCGACTTCGGCACCGGCGCGCTCAGCCGCATGGGCATCGTCGGGCGCGATGGGCTCGCGCTGACCGAGCACTGGGCCGACGGGCCGTCGACGTTCCTCGGCCTGCAGACGCGCGGGTTCCCCAACTTCTTCTTCCCCGGCGGCCCGCACGCGGCGGCCGGCAACAACCCGCGGTACAACGGCGACCTCGTCGACATCGTCGTGAACCTCCTCGTCTTCGCACGCGAGCACGGCTTCGACGTGATCGAGGTGAGCGAGGAGTCGGAGGAGCGGTGGACGCGCATGGTCGACAAGGGCGCGGCGGTCACGACGTTCGGGACCATCGGTCAGTACGTCGGCTCGAACATCCCGGGGAAGCCGCGGCGCTACCTGCTGAACACGGGCGGGCGCATGAAGCTCTTCGAGATCAGGGATGACGTCGTCGCGAACGACTACCGGGCGTTCGAGATGACGACCGCGCGCTAATCCGGTTTCCCTCAGACCGTCGCGATCGGCGTGAGCGGCGAGCCCACGATCCCGGGCAGCCGCAGCGGCGGCGCGGTGAGCAGGAAGCGGCTGCGCCCGTGCTCACGCAACCAGGCGGCGAGCTCGTGCAGGTACCACATCTCGCCCAGCGGGACGCCCAGCTTGAACAGGCAGAGCTGGTGGATGGGCAGCAACGTGCGCTTGCCGTCGACCAACGGGCCGCCACCGAGCATCGCTTCGACCGCGTAGTTGTCGGCCACCAGCGCCGAGATGCGCGACTCCGCGATCCACTCCAGCAGCGACTCGTCGCGCGGGTCGAGCGCGGGGCACATCTTGTGGATCTTCACCGGGTCGGGTTCCTTGTTCCACGCGAGCACCTGCGTGGCGAAGCCGGTGTGGAGCAGGAGCATGTCGCCGGGCTCCACGACGACGTCGTCGGCCGCCATGATCTCCTGGAGCTGCGCGAGCTTGACCGCCTGCGCCTTGTCGCCGAGATGGTGTGCGAGGTCGACGAGCACGCCGCGTCCCTGCACCCCGTGGAACGCCATGTGCTCGAGCCCGAGGTGGTGCGCGAAGCACGCGTGCCCGGCGCCGTCGCCGCGCGCGTCGTCGCTCGGTCCGACGAGGTCGACGCCGCCGCGGTAGCCGTTGTAGTACACGGCTTCGGCCACACCGTCGCCGTCGGCGTCGAACTCGCCCCCCACGTGCGCGAGCGAGTCCCACTGCGTCGAGTACTGCAACCAGAGCGTCACCTGGTCGTCGGCCCACACGTCGGTGAAGGTGTCGTCGCCCTCGCGCATCTCGCGCATCGGCTTGTTGTAGAAGACCTCGGGGGTGCCGTCCATGTCCTCGGTGGGCGCGAGCCGCGGCGGGTAGCGCCGCTGGTTGAGCGCGGTGCCGCCGGGGAAGTCGAGCGGCAGGCTGAGGCAGAACGTGATGCCGTGCTCGACCTCGCGGATGCCTTCGAGCACCTTCTCGGGGGTGAGCAGGTTGACGCGGCCGAGCTCGTCGTCGTCGCCGAAATCTCCCCACGTCGAGCCGTCCGGACGTTGCACCCACCGCTTCGCCACGAGTCCCCCTCGCGTTGCCAGCCGTTGCCCGGCGTCTGTACCGATCGGTACACTAGTGGGGCCGGACCTCGCTCGCGCAGGGAGACGCTCATGACAGCACCGCGGACCCTGGTGGTCTCGGCCGACGGTCACATCCTCGAGCCGACCGACCTGTTCATCACGCGCTTGCCGAAGCACCTGCGCGACCGCGGGGTGTGGGAGGAGGACTTCGAGATCGAGCCGCTCGTCGACGGTGGCGCGCGCGTCTTCCGTCGCCTGCACACCCCCGGGTTCGAGGGTTGGACGATCTCGCGGTACCGGCAGACCGGTGGGCGAACCCCCGAGGGTGACCCCGAGATCATCCTCGAGGACCTGGCGTTCGACGGCGTCGACGCCGCGGTGATGCACCCGAACCTCTCCCTGTTCGGCTTGTACTCCGACGACCACGAGCTGTCGATGGCGCACGCGCGCGTCTACAACGACTACATCGGCGAACGCTTCGCGCCGCACCTCGATCGGATCGCGCCCACCGCGCCGATCCCGATCACCGACGTCGGCGACGCGGTCGCCGAGATCGAGCGTGTCGCCTCGATGGGTTCACGCGCGGCGCTGCTGCCCGCGACCCCTCCGATCCCGTACTACTCGCGCGACCTCGACCCGGTGTGGGACGCGCTCGTCGCGACGGGGCTGCAGCCGTTCTTCCACACGCAGACCGGTGGCGTGAAGGTCGACGACCCCGCGTCCACCACCCTGCGAGTCGTGATGGAGCAGGCGAAGCAGGTCAACCAGCCGATGACCGAGAAGTCGGCGTCGAAGCGGATGATCACGCAGGCGGTGTACAGCCCGATCGTGCCGTCGCAGTTGATCTGCGAGCTGATCGGTGGCGGTGTCGCGGAGCGGTATCCGAGCCTGCACTTCTCGCTCATCGAGTTCAACGCGCACTGGCTGGCGTCGCTGGTGGGGGCGATGGACAAGTGCTGGGTCACCGGCATCGGGCAGGACGCCGACTGGTGGCTGGGCATCTGGGACGACTCCCGCCCCCCGACCGACCAGCCGAACGTCGCGCAGCTCTTCCGGCTCAACGACAAGTGGCCCTACCCGCTGGCGCCGAGCGACTACGTGCAGCGCCAGTTCCACGTGTCGTTCCAGGACGACCCGGTCGCGGTCGCGTGCCGCCACCTCACCGGCGTGTCGAGCATCGTGTGGGGGAACGACTACCCGCACGCCGAAGGTACGTTCCGCGGCAGCCGGGAGCTGATCGCCCGGCAGTTCGTGGGCGTGCCCGCCGACGAGAAGGCCGCCATGATCGGCGGCACCCTCGGGGGCCTCCTCGGGTTCTCGGCGCCCGTTCCGGCCTGATCGGTCAGTCCTTCAGCATCGCCTGCAGCTCCGCCGCGTTGCGGACGCCGTGGTCTTGGTAGCAGTTGTTCATGAGCGCGTGCACCGCTCGCGCTCGCATGCCGAGTGACTCGAGCTTCTTCGCCCACGGGCGCAGCTGCTGCTTCGAGTAGAGGTAGCGGAACCGCTCGGCGGCGCTGCCCGTCCGAGCGTTCCACGTGTCGTCGGCGCGGCCGTGGAAGCGCACGACAGCCAGGGCGTCGTTGGTGACCTCGAGGATGGTCGGGAGCTTCGACGCCGTGGGCGCGTCGACGACGACCAGCGAGAGCTCGAGCTCACGGAGCAGGTCGAGCGTGCGGTCCCGATCGCCGGGCGCGAACCAGGCCGGTGCCCGGAGCTCGACGCACACCGGGAGATCCTCCATGCGCGCCCGCATGCGCACCAGCTCGTCGCGGTTGTCGCGCTTGGGCACGAACCACGTCGGATACTGCATGAGCACCGCGCCCAGCTTCCCCGCGTCCACCAGCGGTACGAGCGCATCGGTGAAGCGGAGCCAGACCTCTTCCATCGCCTCGTCGTCGAGGTGGTGGGGATACAGGTTGCGCTTCCCGGCGACGTCGGCGGGCAGCTCGTCGCGCAGGTCGCGCCAGAGCGACGTGGGGCGCGTCGGATGGCCGGTGAGGAGCGAGTACGCCTTGACGTTCATCACGAAGTCGGCGGGTGTGCGCTCCACCCACGAACGGGTCAACTGCCGTGACGGGGGGAAGTAGTAGGTGCTGTCGGCCTCGACGATCGGGAACTTCGCGGCGTAGAACTTGAGCCGTTCCTCCGCGGTCATCGATCGGCGCGGGTACCAGTCGGTCTCGTCGGTGAGCGTCTTGTCGGTCCACGAACAGGTGCCGACGAGGATGCCCGTGTGGCGACTCATCCGGAGGATTGTGCCCAGGTCGACGACCAAGTGCATCATGGCAGCCGTGGACGTCGCGGTCATCGGATCCGGGAACATCGGGAGGACGCTGGCGCGCCGCTGGGCCGACGCCGGACATCACGTCACACTCGGTGCGCGCGACCCCTCGTCGGCCAAGGTCCAGGGCGCACGACGCGAGCTCGGAGCCGACGCCCTCGTCACGACGCCCGCCGAAGCGATCACCGGAGCCGACGCGGTGCTGATCGCGACGCCGGGAGACGCCGTGGCCGACCTCGCGACCGAGCTCGGCCCCGCGCTGGCGGGCACGATCGTCATCGACGCCACCAACGACACCGCAGGACCGTCGCTGCACCACATGGATGCGTGGGCCGAGCGCGCGCCCGAAGCGCACGTGTTCCGCGCCTTCAACACGCTCGGCTGGGAGAACTTCGCCGAACCCGACCACGACGGCGAGGCGGCCGACCTGTTGTACTGCGGACCCGAGGGTGACCGCGACGTCGTCGAGCGCCTGGTCGTCGACGTCGGACTGCGACCGTGCTGGGTCGGCGGGGCGGAACAGGCGGACCTGCTCGACGGTGCCACCCGCCTCTGGTTCGCGCTGGTCATGGGTCGGGGCCGATCCCGTCGCACCGCCTTCCGCGTGCTCGACTGACGCCCTCCGGACGCGACGAGGTGGCGATGGAAGAGCAGGCGATGTTCGTGCGCGACGGCGACGCGTTCGTCGGCACGACGCTCACGCAGGGTGGGTGGGATCGGCGAAACATGAACGGGGCCGCGGTGCTCGCGCTCCTCGGGCACTGCCTCGACGACGTGCCGTCGCTCGTGCCGATGACGCTCACCCGCTTCACCGTCGACCTCGCTCGTCCGATGCCGATCGGGGAACCGCTCCGGGTGGTGCCGACGGTCGTGCGCGAGGGGAAGAAGCTCCAGGTCGTGCAGCTGCGCGTCGTGGTCGGCGAGGTGGAGCACGCCTGGGCGACTGCACTCCGCCTCCGGCAGGCCGACCTGGCGGACGTTCCCGGGATCCCGCGCAGCACGACGACCACGCCGTCGTCACACGCCCTGCTCGCGCCGCGTGCCGACGTCGTCAGCATGCGCGACGCGCATCCCGACCGTCCCGGCTTCCTCGACGCCATCGACCTGTGGCGGACCCCGCGGCGCGACGGCCACGGGTACGGATACTGGGCCCGGCTCGACACGCCGGTCGTCGCGGGCGACGCCCCCCGTGCCACCGCCCGCATCACGTACGCGTTCGACTGCGCCAACCTCGTGGGGGTGGAGCAGCCGATGACCGCGGTGACGATGATCAACCCCGACGTGACCGCACACGTCCTCCGGCCGCCGGTCGACGAGTGGATCGCCATCACCGGCGACACCCTCGTCGCGCCCGCCGTCGGGCACAGCATGACGATCGCCAGCTTCAGCGATCGCGACGGCCTGTTCGCGCAGGCGTCGCTGTCGCAGCTGGTGCAACCGCAACCCGTCGACTGAAGGATCGGGCCAGCTAGGCCCCGATCCCGCGGATGAAGATGTCGGCGAACGGCTTCGCCACGTCGCGCGCCGACACCGACCCGCCCGACTTCAACCACAGGTAGGTGTAGTTGTGCATGCCGAGCCAGGCCCTCGCGGTGAGCCATGGGTCGACCTCGCGGAACTCGCCCGCGTTGACGCCCTCTCGCAGCACGGCTTCGACGCGACGCTCGTACTCGCGCCGGCGCGTGCGGAACTGCTCGGCGCGCTCGTCGGTGAGCGCAGGGAATTCGTGGAGGAACACCCACACATGGTCGGGGTAGCGGTGGATGACGTCGAGCAGCTCGGTGCCGAGCATCTGGAGCTGCGCCGACGGTGAGCCACCCGCGACCTCGACGCGGTCGGCGCCGAGCATCACCTCGTCCATCACGCGGTCGTGGATGGCGGCGAGGAGCTCCTCCTTGGAGCCGATGTAGTAGTAGAAGGCGCCCTTGCCGAAGCCGTTGACGTCGCAGAGCTCGGCGATGCCGGTGGCGTGGTAGCCGCGGCGCGCGAACACCGACGCCGACGTGTCGATGATCGTGTCGCGGCGTTCCTTCCACTTCGCGCTGCGCTTGGAGTCGTCGGCGGCAGGCGCGCTGGTCATCGGCCGCGACCGTACTCGCCGTCCGAGGGCATCAGCGTCCCTGCCAGACGGGTGGGCGTTTCTCGGCGAACGCGCGCAGGCCTTCGGCCGCGTCCTCCGATGCCAGCAGGTCGTCGAGCGCGGCGCGGGAACGGCGACGCAACATCTCGTCGTCGACGTGAGCGGCGTCGCGTACGAGCTGCCGACTGGCGCGCACCGCGAGCGGCGCCGCCGCCGCGATCGCGCGCGCGATCTCCATCCCGCCCGCGGTGGCGAGCCCGTCGACCGCGACCACGATCGGCTTCGTGCGCTCGTGGTAGACGAACCCGGTGAAGCCGCCGCGCTCGGTGTCGAGCGTCGCCGCGGTCCCGGACTCCCGTATCACCTCCAGGTCGGCGCCGGCGCAGAACACCGGCCGGCGCTGGCCTTCGACGTTCGCGGTGAGCACGCCGACTCGCAGCTCGGGGCCGGCTTCGAGACGGTCGACCGCCGCCTCGAGCGCGACCGCGACCTCGCGGTCGACCGCGTTGCGGGCGTCGGGCCGGTCGAGGGTGATCACGCCGATCCGGTCCAAGCAGTCGAAGCGGACGGGCGCCGAGGAGGCGGACATCGACCCAAATGTAGAGTGACTGGTCAGTACAAGGCCGACGGCTGCGACGGTGGGGGATGGACGGGTACGGCTTCGAGGGACGCGTCGCGGTGGTCACCGGCGCCGGGCGTGGCATCGGCCGGGCCTACGCCGAGCTGCTGGCGGCGCGCGGTGCCCGCGTGGTCGTCAACGACCTCGGCGGCGCGATGTCCGGCGGCGGCGCCGACGCCGGACCGGCGGCGGAGGTCGTCGACGAGATCGCGGCCGCGGGTGGCGTCGCGCTGGCCGACGCCCACGACGTCTCGAGCGAGGAGGGAGCGGCCGCGCTGATCGCGACCGCGATCGACCAGTTCGGGCGCGTCGACGCCCTGGTCAACAACGCCGGCATCATCCGGTGGGCGAAGTTCCCCGAGGCCGACGCCGAGAACGTCGACCAGCACCTCGCGGTGCACCTCCGGGGCTCGTTCCACACATCGCGGGCGGCGTGGCCGCACTTCGTGGAGCAGGGCTACGGCCGCATCGTGAACACGACGTCGTCGGGCATGTTCGGCCTGCCCAACAACGTGGGGTACGCGACCGCCAAGGCCGCAGTGGTCGGGCTGACGCGCAGTCTCGCCACCGCAGGCATGGAGCACGGCATCCGCTGCAATCTGGTGGCACCGGCGGCATACACGCGCATGGCGGGCGTGGTCGACGAGGACTCACCGATGGCGACGACCATGGCACCCGAGCTCGTCGCACCGATGGTCGCGTTCCTCACCCACGAGGACTGCCCGGTGACCGGGGAGATCTACGCCGCGGGCGCGGGCCGCTTCGCGCGCATCTTCATCGCGCAGGCGCAGGGTTGGGTCGACACCGACGGCACGCCCACGGTGGAAGATGTTGCCGCGCACTGGGACGAGATCAACGACGAGTCGAACCACACCGTCCCCGCCGACCTCGTGGGGTGGTCCGCCTACTTCCTGTCCCACCTCTCCTGACCATTTGGCGTGGTTCGTGTGCCACGTCGGCACACCAGCCACGCCAAAACGGAGGGATCGGTCAGGCGAGGCGCTCCCGGAGGTCGCGCTTGAGGACCTTGCCGGAGGGGTTGCGGGGGAGGACGTCGATGAACACGACGTCCCTGGGCACCTTGAACC
>DASUAS010000294.1:0-8359 GCA_035763625.1 Acidimicrobiia bacterium | reverse complement strand
GGCCGCCGCGACGGCGTCGCGCATGCGCGGGATCGACGTCGCGACGTCCGCCGCGTCCTCGCCCCACGGGATCCACGCGGAACCGAACCGTGCGAGCCGCCGCGCGACGTTCGCGTTCACGCGCCCGCTCACCCAGATCGGCACGCCGCCGGGCTGCGCGGGCTTGGGCATCTGGTGGATCGCCTCGAAGCGCAGACCGTCGCCGTCGAAGCTCGCGCGCTGCTCACGCCACAACGTCTGGCACACGGCGAGCGTGTGGTCGAGCAGGCGGCCGCGCCGCGAGAAGTCGAGCCCCGCGGCCTCGTACTCCTCGCGCTGCCACCCGACGCCGACGCCGAGGTCGAGGCGGCCCCCCGACAACACGTCGAGCGTCGCGGTCGACTTCGCCAGCACCGCCGGACGTCGGAGTGCGGCGACCAGGATGTTGGTGCCGAGGCGGATGCGCGACGTCATGCCCGCGAGCACCGACAACGTGGTGAGCGGCTCCAGCCAGTGACCATCGGGCCCGGTCGGTTGCTTGCCACCGGCCTGACCTCCGATCTCCGGGCGCGCGTACTCCTCCAGGCGTTCGCCGAACACGACGTGGTCGGACACGACGAGGCGGTCGACGCCGGCTTCGTCGGCGACCGTCGCGGCGTCGAACAGCGGTTGCCACGTACCCGGATCTTCGGCCGCGAACGAGGTGACACCGATGGAGAGCTGGATCAACGAGGACATGGCGCGGAGCCTACGCTGCCGATGACGAGCTCATCGGGGGCATGATGCAGCGCTTCTGGTCCTATCTCGCGGTGCAACTCGGCAAGCACGCGATCTGGGTCACCGTGATCGGCCTGCTCGTCACGATCGGCCTCGGGCTCGGGATCACGCAGCTGAAGTTCGCCACCGGCCAGGACAGCTACCTCAACAGGGACTCGCAGGTCTACAAGGACAACGTCGTCTACCAGCGGCTGTTCGGCGGCCAGGCGATGCTCACCGTGATCCGCATGGATCCCGGTCACACCGTCGACGAGCTGTTCACCGGTGACGGTGCGCAGCAGATGCAGGACTTCCACGACACGCTGAAGCGCAGCGGGAAGGTCGAGTCGGTGGTGAGCCCGCTCACCATCCTGCGCTTCTCGGATTCGCTGGTGTCGAGCCCGGACGGCAACCCGGCCGACAGCGTCGCGGCCAAGGCGCTCCTCGCCGCGCAGGCGAAGGAGCAGCCGGGTTCCGAGGCCGCGGCCGCCCGCACCGGCGACGCGGTGAAGACCCTCCAGCGGCTCTCCGCGGTGCCGGAGGCGGAACGCACCTTCGACAACCCCGAGTGGGTCAAGTTCCTGCTCTACAACAACCAGGGGGAGGTGCGGAAGGCGGTCCGCTCCGTGTTCCTCGACTCGCGGACCGCGCAGATCGTGACCCGCCTCCCGGGCAACGCGTCCATCGAAGAGGAGGGCAAGGCGTCCGACTTCGTCCGCAAGGAAGCGGCGAAGCTCCACCTCGCGAACACGCACATGGTGACGACCGGCGCCTCCGTGCTCC
Source organism: Acidimicrobiia bacterium (assembly GCA_035763625.1). Taxonomy (GTDB): domain Bacteria; phylum Actinomycetota; class Acidimicrobiia; order IMCC26256; family DASPTH01; genus DASUAS01. Next base: position 6,841 of record DASUAS010000294.1, on the reverse strand, counting down.
TCCAGGACATCAACAACTACCTGCGCGGCGGCATGCTCACGCTCGGTGCGATCGCGGTGGCGATCATGATCGTGATCCTGCTGGTGCTGTTCCACGTGCGCTGGCGGCTCCTGCCGTTGATCGTCGTCCTCGTCGGCGTGATCTGGGCGTTCGGGCTCGCGGGATTCCTGGGGATCCCGCTCACCATCGTCACCATCGCCGGACTCCCGGTGATGATCGGCATCGGTATCGACTACGCGATCCAGATGCACGCGCGCGTCGAGGAGGAGGTGGTCATCGACCGCGCCGAGCACCCGATCCAGGAGACCGCACGCAACCTGGGGCCCGCGTTGCTGGTCGTCACCTTCGACGCCGTCTTCGCGTTCCTCGCGCTGCAGTTCGCCAAGGTGCCGATGCTGCGCGACTTCGGCCTCCTGCTCGCGGTCGGCATCGCGACGATCTGCATCGGTTCGATCATCCTGCCCCTCGCCATCCTCGGCATCCGCGAGTTCCGCTCACCCACGAAGAGCCGTGACTTCCGCGCCGGCCCGCTGGGTCGTCTCGTCGTCTGGCTCGGGAGCATCCCGGCCCGCGCCGCGGTGCTGTTCGCGGCGTTGAGCATCGGCATCTTCGTGGCCGGCATCTCGGTGGAGAACCAGCTCACGTTGCAGACCGACCCCGTGCAGTGGGTGAACCAGAACAGCCAGACGATCAAGGACATCCACGAGGTCGAGCGGCTGGCCGGCGGGTCGAGCGAGCTCGGGGTCTACGCCACGTCGAACGACGTCTTCTCGGACAAGTTCGCAACCTTCGCGCACGACTTCACGCAGAAGACGCTGCAGCAGTACCCGAAGAAGCTGCTCACCGGGTCCAGCATCGAGACCGCCATCGGCGACATCGTGAACGACGTCCCCGGGGGCAGCGACATCGCACCGCGGGGCGAGGACGTGAAGAACACGTACGACGTCGCCCCTGCCGACGTGAAGGAGTCGACGGTCAGCGACGGCGGGCGCGCGTTCAACATCCTGTTCCGCACCGGGCCCGGCTCGCTCGAGGCGCGCGCGCCGGTGGTGCGCGGGATCCGTGACGCGACGCACCCGCCCGAGGGCATCCGCGCCACGCCGTCGGGGCTCGCCGTCGTCGGGGTCGGGCTCCTCGACAACCTGCAGGCGAACCGCATCGAGCTCACCTACCTGGCGATCCTGTTCGTGTTCCTCTTCCTCGCGTTCCGCCTCCGGTCCGTCATCCGCTCGTTGCTCTCGCTGGTGCCGGTGCTCATCGCGGTCGGGATCTCCTCCCTCGTGGCGTGGGCGTTCAACATCCAGCTGTCCCCGATGACCGCGGTCGGCGGTCCACTCGTGATCGCGGCGTGCACGGAGTTCACATCGCTGATCCTGCTCCGGTACGTCGAAGAACGTCGTCGCGGCTACGAGCCGCGTGAAGCGATCGATGTCGCCGCGTCGCGCACCGGACGCGCGTTCGTGGTGTCCGCGCTCACCGCGATCGCCGGCGTCGCCGTGCTCTCGTTCTCGTCGCTACCGCTGTTGCGAGACTTCGGCCGCATCGTCGCCCTGAACGTCACCGTCGCCTTGCTGAGTGCGCTCGTGTTCCTGCCGCCGCTGCTCGTCTGGGCCGACAAGCGCAACTGGGTGTCGCGCGGGCTCATCGACAAGAAGCCGCAGCCGTACATCGAGACGCCGCCGATGGGCGGTGGTGGCGATCTGCGCGAGCACGTCGACACCTGACGTACGCTGACCCTCCGCACACTTCGCACGGCCAAATTCTCAGGGAGCGGCGCGATGGCGAACGAGACGGTGATCAAGGGCGGGACCGTGTACGACGGCACCGGGGCACCGGGCGTGCGCGCCGATGTCGGCATCACCGACGGCCGCATCACCGAGATCGGGCCGAACCTCGCGGGCGACCGCGTCCTCGACGCCGGCGACTGCGTCGTCGCGCCCGGGTTCATCGACATCCACACCCACTACGACGCGCAGGTGTTCTGGGACCCGGCGCTCACGCCGTCGTGCTTCCACGGGGTCACCACCGTCGTCGCCGGCAACTGCGGGTTCTCGATCGCACCGACGCGCGAGGAGCACCACGAGCTCATCGCGCGCACGCTCGAGAACGTGGAAGACATGGACGTCGCCGCGCTCGCGGCGGGGATCCCGTGGGACTTCGCCAGCTTCCCCGAGTACCTCGCCTCGGTCGGCCAGCACGGCGTCGGCATCAACTTCACCGCCTACATCGGCCACACCGCGCTGCGGCTCTTCGTGATGGGCGACGACGCCTACGAGCGCACCGCGACGCGTGAGGAGATCGCGGAGATGCAGCGGGTGCTGCGCGAGGCCATGGAAGCCGGCGCCGCGGGCTTCGCCACGAGCTTCGCCCCGCCGCACCTCGGCGTCGACGGGAAGCCGGTGCCGAGCCGCTTCGCCGACCGCGCCGAGCTCGAGGCGCTGCTCGAGACGATGGGAGAGGTCGGCCGCGGCGTCGTGTCGATCGCGCCGGGCCAGCAGTGCCCGCCGGCCGAGATGTTCGACCTCCAACTCAAGGTCGGTGTGCCCTTCACCTGGGGTGCGCTGCTCACCTCGCCCGGGCGCGACTACCGCATGTCGCTCGACGCCAACGCCGCCGGCTGGGAGCGCGGCGCCGAGGTGTGGCCGCAGGTCACCCCGCGTCCGCTGACCTTCACCTTCACCCTCGACTCGCCGTACCCGCTCGCGGTCAACGAGTCGTTCTCGGCGCTCCAGAACTCGACGGTGGAGGAGCGCACCCGTGCGTACGCCGATCCCGAGTGGCGAGCGGAGATGAAGAGCAAGCTCGGTGCGGCCGGTGGGTTCGGCCTGCGTTGGGACACGTACACGTTCGGGGCGAGCGAGTCGCACCCCGACCTCGCCGACCGCAAGCTGATCGACGTGGCGGCCGAGCGCGGCGCCGAGCCGCTCGACTGCCTGCTCGACCTCGCCCTCGAGGAGCCCGGGCTCGCGCTGCGGGTGCGCACGATCATCGCCAACGACGACGAAGCCGGTGTCGGCAACCTGCTCGTCGACGAACACTGCACGCTCGGCCTGTCCGACGCGGGCGCCCACGCGGGCCAGCTCTGCGACGCGCCGCAGGCGACCGACCTGCTCGGCAAGTGGGTGCGCGACAAGGGCGTCGTGCCGATGGAGCAGGCCATCCGCAAGCTCAGCGGTCTGCAGGCTGACCTCTTCGGCTTCGAGGACCGCGGCTACCTGCGCCCGGGTGCGCACGCCGACGTGGCGGTGTTCGATCCGGCCACGGTGGCGCCGGGCCCGGTGCGGCGGGTCAAGGACTTCCCGGCCGGGGCCGAGCGGCTCACCGCCGACGCGCCGGTCGGCATGCAACACGTCGTGGTGAACGGCACGCCCATCCGCGTCGACGGCGAGTCCACCGCCGCCGGCAACGTCGGGCAGGTGGTGCGGCCCTCCGCGCGTCCGTGAGCGACGCGGTCGCGGGCCCCGTCACCGACCCGGTCATCATCGAGGCGGCGATCAACGGCGCCAACCCTGACGCGCCGAGAACGCCCGCCGAGATCAGCGCGTGCGCGTTGGCGTGCTTCGCGGCCGGCGCGGCGATCGTGCACAACCACATCGACCTCTTCGGCACCGCGGACGAAGCTGCGATCCGCTACCGCGAGGGCTGGGATCCGGTGCTCGCGGTGCGACCCGACGCGCTGCTGTATCCGACGATCAACGGCGTCGGCCCGGTCGAAGAGCGCTACTCGCACATCGCGCCGTTGGCCGAAGCCGGGTACCTGCGCATCGGTGTCATCGACCCCGGGTCGGTGAACCTCGGTGCGTCGTTCGCCTACGTGAACGCGGGCGCGGACATCGAGCACCAGTGGCAGCTGTGCGACCGGTACGGGCTCGTCCCCGGGATGTCGATCTTCGAACCCGGCTTCCTGCGGGCGGCCCTCGCGTACTGGCGGGCGGGGAAGCTGCCGCCGGGCACGATGCTGCGCTTCTACTTCGGCGGACGCGAGGCGGAGGCCGACGGGGGATACACGTTCGGGTTGGCTCCCACCGAGCGTGCCCTCGACGCCTATCTCGAGTTGCTCGGCGAGTGCCCGCTGCCGTGGTCGGTCACCGTCGTCGGCGGCGACCTCTTTGCCACCGACCTGCCCGAGTCGGCGCTCGCGCGAGGTGGGCACCTGCGCGTCGGGCTGGAGGACCACCGGGGGCGGCGCGCGAGCAACGAGGAGCTCGTCGCCGAGGCGGTGGCGCGCGTGCGCGCGTCGGGACGCCCGGTTGCCGACTGCGTCACCGCCGCCGGGCTGCTCGGGCTCGAGCCACTCGGCTGACCTCGCTGGGATCACTCCGGAGCGGGCGATACGGTGAGGGAACGCCGCATTGCTCGGGAGGACCGCCATGCACGTCGACGACCTGATCCTGGTGAGCATCGACGACCACGTCGTCGAACCACCCGACATGTTCGACCGCCACGCCCCGGCCAAGTACCGCGACCGGGTGCCGCACGTCGTGATCGGTGACGACGGCAACGAGAAGTGGCTGTTCGAGGGTCAGCAGATCGGATCGATGGGCCTGAACGCGGTGGTGAGCTGGCCGAAGGAGGAGTGGGGCTTCGACCCGATCGGCTTCGCCGAGATGCGCCCGGGCGCGTACGACATCCACGAGCGTGTGCGCGACATGAACCGCAACGGCATCCTCGCGTCGATGTGCTTCCCGACGTTCGCGGGCTTCGCCGGCGGCATGTTCCAGGAGGCGGCCGACAAGGCGCTGGCGCTGGCCACCGTGCAGGCCTACAACGACTGGCACATCGACGAGTGGTGCGCGGCGTACCCCGAGCGCTTCATCCCGCTCGCCATCCCACCGATCTGGGACCCCCAACTGGTGGCCGACGAGGTGCGCCGCGTCGCCGCCAAGGGGTGTCGGGCGATCACCATGCCCGAGCTGCCGCACATCCAGGGCCTGCCCAGCTACATCAACCTCGACCACTGGGATCCGTTCTTCCGTGCCGTGTCCGAGACCGGCGTCGTGATGTGCCTGCACATCGGTCAGGGCTTCAACGCGATCAACAGCGCGCCGGAGGCGCCGATCGACAACCTGATCATCCTGGCGACGCAGGTGTCGGCGCTCGCCGCTCAGGACCTGCTGTGGGGGGGCGCGTTCCACACCTACCCCGACCTGAAGGTCGCGTGGTCGGAGGCGGGCATCGGGTGGATCCCCTTCTACCTCGACCGCTGCGACCGCCACTACACCAACCAGCGGTGGCTGGGCCACGACTTCGGCGACAAGCTGCCCAGCGACATCTTCCGGGAGCACTCGCTGGCGTGCTACGTGACCGACCCCGTGTCGCTCAAGGTGCGCCACGACATCGGCATCGACATCATCGCCTGGGAGTGCGACTACCCGCACTCCGACTCGATCTGGCCCGATGCGCCCGAGGTGGTGCTCGCCGAGCTCGACAACGCGGGCGCATCCGACGGCGACATCCACCAGATCACGTGGGAGAACTCGTGCCGCCACTTCGACTACGACCCGTTCGCGCACATCGCACGCGAGGACGCGACGGTCGGCGCGCTGCGCGCACTCTCACCCGACGTCGACACCGCGACGAAGTCGCGGGCGCAGTGGCGGGAGAGCTACGAGGCCGCGCACGCCGGCTGATCTCGGCCGGTCACGCGGAACGGATCTCGTAGCGCGCGTAGTGGCTCTCGCCCAGGTCGCTCGAGTAGCGGCCGTCGGCGACCTTGGCGAGCACGCGCATGCGCATCGTCGGGACGCCCTCTTCGCGGCCTGATCGCGCGATCGCCGAACGGCGGGGCCCGTCGAACAGCTCCAGCTCGAGCTTCTCTTCGTCGAGGCTGATGCGCAGGGTGGCCGCGTCGGAGCCGTGGTCGACGGCGTCGGCGACGATCTCGCTCACGAGGAGCTCGGCGCGCTGCGCGACGTCGGCCTCGATCCGCCAGACCGCGGCGAACTCGGAGACGATCGAGCGCGCCTCCGCCGGCGACGTCGCGGTGAGCGTGAGCGACTCGCTCCTCTCCTGGTGTTGCACTTCCAGAACCTCCAGCCGTGCCCGCACTCACAGGATCGGACACCACGTGGAAGCAGTTGACCCAGGGAAGGTCAACGTTCCGTCAACAACCCGGCAATCCGTTGCGTTCGCGGCTTCAAACGCCACGGTTCCGGGTTCAGATGCCCGATTCCGGGCCCGGGAACACCCGTAGATCCGGGTGGTCCTCGAGGGCCCAGCGGTTCCGGAACCCGGGGACCAGCTCCTCGGGGGCGACTCGATCGAGGTCGTCGAGCGTCCAACCGCCGGGCTGCTCGATCGTCGCCTTCGGTCGCGGCTCGCTGAGCAGCGACACGCGGTCGGCGAACACCGCGAACGTGCAGCCGGTGACGCCCGACGCGGCGTCGGTGCACAGCCACACCACGAACGGCGCGACCTTCGACGGCGCGATGACGTCGGCGGGGAGGCGCGCGCTGGTCGTGCCCATCGTCGCGTCCATGAGCCTGCGCCACCGGGCCGAGTGCTCGTCGTACTCGCGCACCTGGACGGTCATGGCGAGCGGCCGGATCGCGTTGGCGCGGATCTTGAACCGGCCGAGCTCCATCGCCGCGGTGCGGGTGAGACCGATGAGGCCCTCCTTGGCCGTCGCGTACGCGCCGTGCGACGGGTGGCCGAACCCCGACGCCGAGCTCGTGTTCACGATCGCGCCGCCGCCATGCCGCGCCATGTGAGGGATGGCCTCGCGCATCAGCGCGTAGTAGCCCTTCAGGTTGACGTCCATGGTGAGGTCCCACTCCGCCTCGGAGTAGTGCCACAGGTCGTCGTTGCGGCCCGCGGTCGCGTTGTTGACCAGGATGTCGAC
>DASUAS010000293.1:0-7349 GCA_035763625.1 Acidimicrobiia bacterium | reverse complement strand
GGATGACGAGCCCGACCGCGCCGACGGAGAAGTCGCCGCTCACCGGGTTGGTGCCCGAGTGGAGGCCGCTCACCGACTGGACGTAGAGCCCGTGGTCGACCGACGCCAGGATCTCCTCCGCGCCGAGCGCGCCGGGGACGAGGTGCAGCGCCCGCGCTCCGACCCCCGGGGGTGACTTGAACCCGCCTCGTACCGCCGAGCCGGTCGTGCGGGCGTGCCCACCCGCGCGCCGCGCCGTCTGCACGTTGTGCAGCACCGCGTCGAAACGACCGTCGGCGACGAGCTCGACCCGTCGCGTGGGCACACCCTCGGCGTCGTGGGTGACGGCACCGAACGCGTCGGATCGCGTCGGGTCGTCGACGAGCGTGACGCCGGGCGCGGCCACCGCCTCGCCCTCGCGTCCGACGAACAGCGAACGGCCCTTGACGATCGCCTCGCCCGACAGCGCGCCACCGAGCAACGCGAGCAACGAGCGCGTCACCATCGGGTCGAGCACCACCGGCAGGCGCGCCGACGGGATCGGCGTGGCCCCGAGCAGCCGCACCGCGCGCTCGGCCGCGTCGCGCGCGGCTTCGTGCGGATCGACGTCGGTCACGCTGCGTCCGGCGGAGAACCCGCTGCCCGTCTGGGTGAGCGTGCCCTCACCCGCCATCGCGAACGCGGAGCACGATGCGCTGGTGCGACGGGTCGCCGCCTCGACGCCGAGCGAGTTCGCCACTGCGGTCTCGACCGCGGCGTCGCCGTACGACGCCGCCTCGACGCCGCGCACGAGCGGATCCGCGGCGCGCACCGCCGCTTCCAGATCGAGCGCCAGCGCGACCTTGTCGGCGGTCGACGTGGAGAGCACGTCGTCGCGCCAGAGATCGAGCGTGGGCGTGGCCACACCCTCGACGTCGGACGGCGACGCGAGCACGTAGCTCTCGTCGGGTGCACCGAACACCGCGTTGTCCCGCGCCTCGGCGACCGTGTCGCGGATGACGTCTTCGTCGAGTGAGCCGGCCCAGGCATAGCCCTGCCGGGCGTCGACGATCATCCGCACGCCCACGCCTTCGACCTCGGCGATCGAGAGCGACTCGACGTCGCCGCCGAACACCTTCACGTCGACGTCGCGCGACCGCAGCACGTAGGCCTCGATCTGCTCGCCGGGACGGGCGTCGCCGGCGACCCGGCGGGCGACGCCGAGCAGGTCGACGTCAGTCACCGGCAGTGCCGCCGACGGTCAGCTCGGCCACGCGCAGGGTCGGCTGACCGGACGACACGGGGACTCCCTGGCCGTCCTTCCCGCACGTCCCCGCCCAGGTGTCGAAGTCGGACCCGACCGCGTCGACCAGCCGCAGCGTCTCCGGGCCGTTGCCGATGAGCTGGGCGGCGCGCACCGGTTCGGTGATCTCGCCGTGCTCGATCATGTACGCCTCGGTGATGCCGAACACGAAGTCACCGGTGGCGGTGTCGACCTGGCCGCCCCCGAGCGCGACGCAGTAGAGCCCGCGCTCGGTGTCGCGGACGATGTCGTCGGGATCGTCGGCGCCGGGCATGAGGAAGGTGTTCGTCATCCGCACCATCGGTAGGTGCTGGTAGGTCTCGCGTCGCCCGTTGCCGCTGCTCGAGCGCCCGTGCTTGCGAGCGCGCACGAGGTCCCACATGTAGTCGGTGAGGACGCCGTCCTCGATCAGCACGTTGCGCTGCGCGGGCGCACCTTCGTCGTCGATCGCGTAGGTACCCCACTCGCGCGCGTACGTGCCGTCGTCGACCAGCGTGACGAGCGGTGACGCCACCAGATCGCCGACGTGACCACGGAACACCGAGGCGTCCTTGTCGACGAGATCCGCTTCGAGACCGTGACCGCACGCTTCGTGGAAGAGCACCCCGCCGGCACCGCGGCGCAACACGACCGGCAGCCGACCGCTCGGCGCCGGTCGCGCTCGCAGCATGGTGAGCGCACGCTCGGCCGCGGTGCGGGCCACCTCCTCCGGGTCGATCTCGTCGAACAGGTCGAACCCGACCGTGCGCCCGGGGGCCTCGGTGCCGGTCTGCATCCCGGTGTCGCCGACGGCGACGCAGCTGACGCCGAAGCGCGTGCGCACCCGGTCGTCCTCCACGAGCAGGCCGTCGGAGTTCGCGATCAGCACCCGCCGGCGGGAGTCGGCGTAGGTGGCGCTCACCTGGCGGATGGAGTCGCTCAGCGAGCGGGCGGCCTGGTCGGCCCGCTCCAACACCTCGGCCTTGCGGGCCTTGGCCACCGACTCCGGTAGGACGCCCACCTCGTGGGGCGACGCGACCGACTGGCGCTCGAGCCCAGCGACGTGGGTGGCGCCCTCGGTGCCCCGTGCCGCCGCCGCGGCCGCCTCCGCCGCCGCCTGGAGACCCGAGTCGCTCAGGTCGGCGGTGTGCGCGAACCCGGTGGTGTCGCCGCGCACGACACGGATCCCCGCCCCCCGCTCGCGCCCGGAGACGAACTCCTCGACCTTGGCGTCGTCGAGGCGTGCCGAGGCGCTCCGACGGTCCTCCGCGAACACCTCGGCGAAGTCGCCGCCGTGGCGCAACGCGGTCTGGAGCGTGCGTTGGAGTACCGATTCCTCGATCAAGTCGCCTCCTGCGGGGGTTGTCTATCGTAGGCCGATGCCATTGCGCCCCGGTCTGTCCGCTGCCGTCGAGCTCGTCGTCACCGACGACGACACCGCGCTCGCGCTGAAGACCGGTGACGTGCCCGTGCTCGCGACGCCCCGCGTCGTCACCCTCGCCGAGGAAGCCACCCTGAACGCGGTCGAGGGCGAGCTCGCCGAGGACACGACCAGCGTCGGCTACCGCGTGCAGCTCGACCACCTCGCTCCGACCGCGGTCGGTGGCCACGTGCGCGCGGAGGCGACACTCGAGGCGATCGAGGGCCGACGGCTCAACTTCCGGGTCTCGGTGAGCGACGGACACGGCCTGGTCGCCGCCGGTCGCATCACGCGCGTGATCGTGGAGCGCACCCGTTTCATGGAGAAGGCCGCCGGAGACTGACTCTTCCCCGATCGCTCGCTCCGCTCGCTCCCTCCCTTCAGAGGGAATGCAGGAAGTCGAGCATCGCCGCGATCCAAGCGGTCGAGTTCTCGAACTGTGGCGAGTGGCCGGCGTCGGGGACGACGACCAGCCGGGCGCCCGGCACCGTCGCGACGATGTCGTCCATCGGCCGCAGGAACATCGAGTCCTCGTCGCCGACGATCCCGAGCGTCGGCACGGTGAGGTCCGCGAGCTTCGCCAGCTGATCGGGCTGGGTGACGATCTCGCGCATCAGCGTCGTCCACATCACCGGTGACTGCGCGTGCCACTTGTAGTCGGCGTACTCGGCGAACCCGGGCCGCTCGGCCAAGATTCGTTGGTACGCCGCGGACCCGAGCAGGTCGAGCTCGTCGGACAGCTGCTTGAGCGCGGCCAGCCCTCCGGTTCGCACCACTTCGCTGGCCGCGGCGACGAGCTCGGTGTCGGAACCGGGCGGCGCCCCCGCCGACGTGTCCATGAACACGACCGCACGCGCCCGCCCCGGCTGTGCGAGGAGGAAACGACGCATCACCATGCCGCCCATCGAGTGACCGAGGATCCGCAGCTCGCGCAGCTCGTGCGCGTCGGCGACGCACGAGGTGTCGGAGGCCAGGCGGTCGAGCGAGTAGGCGCGCTCGTCGTCGGGCTTGTCGCTCTCACCGTGGCCCCGATGGTCGAACGTGACCACCCGATGGCGTCGCGCGAGCGCCTCGAGGTGGTGCGCGAAGTCCTCCTTCGCGCCGCCGATGCCGTGCAGGAGGAGCAGTCCGGGAGCCTCCGGATCCCCTGCCACGACGGTCGCGAGACCCACGCCGTCGTCGGTCGTCACCCGCATCGCGTCAATCTACGGCCGGGCGAACGGCCGATGAACGAACCCGTAACATGAGCGATATGGCGGCTTCCGAGACTGCTGGCGCAGGCAGCGGCCGCCGGCAGATCCGGTTGTCCAGCGCCGCCAAGCTCGGTGTCCGGATCGTCGTCAGCGTCGCGCTGCTGGCGCTCCTGATCACGAAGATCCCCGCGGACGACGTCCAGCCCAAGGACACCCACACCGGCACGTTGCTGTTCCTGGCCTTCGGCCTCGTCTTCACCTTGGTGGGCTTCGTCCTGTCGGCGTGGCGCTGGCAGCGAGTCTTCGCCGTCTTCGACCGCCACGTCTCGTTGCGCACGCTCCTCGGTCACTACCTGGCGGGTCAGTTCGTCGGCAACGTGCTCCCGTCGACGATCGGCGGCGACGTCCTCCGCGTGAGTCGTGCCGCGAAGACCACGGGCAGCGGCGACATCGCCTTCGCATCGGTGGTCATCGAACGCCTGAGCGGGTTCGTCGCGCTGCCGCTCCTCTCGCTCGTCGGCTTCGCGATCGAGCCCTCGCTGCTGGAGCTCGACCGCTCCTGGATCGCACTGATGATCGCCGCCGGGACCGTCGCCGCCCTCGTGCTGATCCTCTTCGCCGCCGGGAGCTCGCATCTCGCCGGCCGGTTCGCGACGCATCAGAACTGGATGCGCTTCATCGGCGCGGTGCACGTCGGCATCGACCGCATCCGCCGGGAGCCTCGGCGGGCGCTCAGCGTGCTGGTGGCCGCGATCACCTACCAGCTCTCGGTCCTGATCGCGGTCTACTGCGCGATCCACGCCCTGGGCGTCTCGCTGCCCAACGGTGCGGTGCTCGCCTTCCTCCCCGCGGTGGCCGCGGCCCAGGCGCTCCCCATCTCGCTCTCGGGCCTCGGCATCCGCGAAGGTCTCCTCGTGATCCTCCTCCACCCGCTCGGTGTTCCCACCGGCAAGGCCATCGGCGTCGGACTCCTCTGGTACGGCATGACGCTCGTGGTGAGCCTCCTGGGCGCGCCCGCGTTCGCCGTCGGTCAACGCCACGAGCGCGCGAAGCGCGTCACCCAACCACCGGTCGACGCCGATGCCGCCACCTCCGTGCCGGCGTCCACGCCGACGTCATGAGCATCGTCGAACAGGACAACCCGACCCCGCCTGCCACCGTCCCGCTCCACCGGCGGCTGCCGGGCGGGCGCACGCTGCGCGACGGTCGCCGTCTCTACTGGTGGGGGGAGATCCTCGCGGTCCTCATCTTCTACGGCGCGTACTCGTTCATCCGCAACCTGCACCACGGCAACCCGCAAGAGGCCTTCGAGCACGCCAAGGACATCATCGACCTCCAGAGGACGCTCGGCATCTACCACGAGCAGGCGATCCAGGCGTGGGCGCTGGGATCGCGCACCTTCATCATCGCCGCCAACTACTTCTACGGCTCGCTCCACTTCATCGTCACCGGTGGCGTGATGATCTACCTGTACCGGAAGTGGACCGACGACTACCCGCGCTGGCGCAACACGGTCGGCATCGCCACGGCACTCGCGCTGATCGGGTTCGCGTTCTTCCCGCTCATGCCGCCGCGGCTCATGGAGCCGTCGCACCTGTACCCGTTCATCCACCACGACTACGGGTTCGTCGACACCCTGGCCAAGGACCCCGCGTTCTGGTCCTTCAACTCCGGTGCGGTGAACAAGATCTCCAACCAGTTCGCAGCCATGCCGAGCGTGCACTGCTGCTGGGCGCTGTGGTGCGCGTGTGCGCTGGTGCCCCGGGTGAAGCACGTGTGGGTGAAGGTCCTCGCGGTGATCTACCCGATCACGACCGTGACCGTCATCGTCGTCACCGCCAACCACTACTTCCTCGATGCAGTGGGCGGCTTCTTCGCGTTCGGCGTGGGCTACGTGGCCGCGCGCATCTTCACCCGGGCCGGCCGGGGACCAGCCGCCACGACCGCCCCCGCGACCGCGCCGGCTGCTGCGACCGCCGACGCGCGGGCGACGGTCAGTCGTCCGAGCGCTTCGCCAGATGGCTCCGGACCAGGAAGCCGATAGCGAAGCCGAACGCCGCCGCGATCAGGATCACCACGATCATCGGCGCCGACCAGGTGTTGAAGACGAAGTCGACGCCCACCTCGTGGGTGTTGAGCAACGCGAACAGCACCAGGATCGCCGCCAGCAGGCCGAGCAGGATCAGCTTGACGTTGACCTTGCGTCCGTCGTCGTGCACCGGCTGTGCAGCCATGCTGTCCCCCATGTCAAGTCCGCTTGGTCCGCGACCGTACCTGTTTGTGCGGGCGCGACCGTGACTTCATGTGCGTCTCCACCAGCCGGTGCACGCTGTCGCACACCGCCTGGTCGGCCAGCGACAGCTGCGCGTCGCGCGCGGTGACCATCGCCAATCGCCTCGGCGGCAGGCCGGCGATGCGCACGGTGCGGGCACCGGCGACGTCCGGCGGGACCGCGGTCTCGGGCAGGATCGACGCGTAGCCGCCCGCCACGACGAGATCGGCGATGAGGCGGATGCCCTCGATCTCGAGCGGCACCACGAGCGAGATCCCTGCCTCCGTGGCGGCACGGTCGACCTCGGTGCGCAGCGGGTTCGGTTCGGGCGGCAGGACGAGCGGGAGCACCGCGAAGGCGGCGAGCGGCACCGGTTCACGCGGGAGCACGACGCCTGGCCCCACCAGGCCGACGAGGTCCTCTTCGAGCAGCGTCTCGACGACGAGCCGACGGTCGCTCACCGGCTCGGTGACGACCGCTTGCGCGAGCTCGCCGTCGACGAGCTCGACGAACAACCGCTCGGACGCGGCTTCGTTGACGCGCAGCCGCACACCTGGCGCACGCTCGCGCAGGTCGTCGACGAGCCCCGGCACCAGCCACCGGCTCGCGGTGCCGACCACACCGAGGCGCGCATAGCCCGCTTCCAACCCCTGCAGCAGCGCGAGGTCGACGCGCATCGCCTCGAGCTCGCGTTGCACCCGACGGGCGCGTTCGAGGACGAGCGTGCCGAACTCGGTGGGCTCGGCGCCACGACGGCTGCGCACCAGCAGTGGCACGCCGAGCTCGCTCTCGAGCTGGCGCACCTGGTCGGACACGTTCGACTGCACCGTGGCCAGCGCGTCGGCGGCCGCGGTGAACGAGCCCTCCTCCGCGATCGCCAGCAACGTCTCCAGGTGCCGGAGCTCCATGGCCACGCCCTCTCGTCATCATCGTTCATGCCGATGGATACCATCGAGTCTAACTGTTGGACAGATTCTCGTGGAGCGGGCAACATGGGTGCCGCAGGACGACTCGGGGAGCCGGTTCCCCCCACCGGCTCCCCGAATCTCCCGCCCCTTCCACGCACTCACGGGGGTTCTCTGGTGTCTGCAACCGAATCTGTCTCGAGCCTGATCTTCACGGGCCCGCTCACCTGGACGGGCACCGCGGCGTGTCGGGGTCAGAACGACCTCTTCTTCGCCCCTGCCGGCGAGCGGCCCGAGACGCGCAACGTGCGCGAGGCCA
>DASUAS010000292.1:0-9857 GCA_035763625.1 Acidimicrobiia bacterium | reverse complement strand
GCGGTGGTGTGGCTGACCGACACCAAGGGTCGCCGGGTCGGCGTCCCGGCAGCTCGGATCGCGTACGTCGAGCTCGACGAGGACGGAAGCAACAAGCGCGTCGGGTTCGGCCGGTAGCACTTCCCCGGTGAGCGGACTGCTCGACCGCCGGCTGCTCTTCTTCACCGGCAAGGGCGGCGTCGGGAAGAGCACGGTCACCGCCGCCACCGCGTTGCTCGCGGCCGACCAGGGCAAGCGGGTCCTGCTCGTCGAGGTCGACGCCAAGAACAACCTCACCGCCCTCTTCGAGCACGCGCCCGTGGGCTTCGAACCGCGCCTGGTCCATCCCGGCGTGTTCGCCATGCAGATGGACACCGAGTCGTCGCTGCGCGAGTACCTCAAGGTGCAGGCGCGCGTCCCCGTGTTCGGTCGTATCGGGCCGATGGCGCGCGCGTTCGACTTCGTCGCCACCGCGGCACCGGGCGTCAAGGAGATCCTCACCGTCGGCAAGATCTGCTGGGAGTTGCGCGAATCGCTCGAAGGCCGCGCTGACTGGGATCTCATCGTCGTCGATGCCGCGGCCACCGGTCATGTGATCAGCCAGCTCGACGCGCCGGAGGCGATCCAGGAGCTGGTCGCGGTCGGTCCCATCCGCAACCAGACCGGATGGCTGGTCGAGTTGCTCTCCGATCCCGCGCTCACCGCGCTCAACGTCGTCACGTCACCGGAGGAGATGCCGGTCAACGAGACCATCGAGCTGGTCGCGCGCGCACGCGAGTCGCTCAACGTCCCTCTCGGCGTGGTGATCGTGAACCGGGTGCTCCCGGAGCTGTTCACCCACGCCGACGACGAGGTGTTCGACGCGCTACGCGCGCCCGAAGCCGTCGCCACGCTGGAGCGGCACGCGGGGGCGGGGAGCACGGCGGTGGTCGACGCGGCCCGTCTGGCGGTGTCGATGCGGCGCAGCCGGTCGGTGCACCTCAGCGAGCTCCGCGACGCGGTCGACCTGCCGCTGCTGCTCCTGCCCTACCTGTTCGTGCGCGACCACGGCCTGCGGGTCACCCGCATGGTCGCCGAGGCGCTGGGCCAGGAGCTCACGTGACCAGCGCCACGCCGACGCAGCCGCAACCGTCACTCGCGGCGCTGCTCTCCACCCGCGAGGTGGTCGTGTTCTGCGGCTCCGGTGGCGTGGGCAAGACGTCGACCGCGGCGGCGTCGGCGTTGACCGCGGCGGCGCGGCTGGGCGGCAAGGTGCTCGTGCTCACCATCGACCCTGCCCGACGGCTGGCCGACGCGCTCGGGCTCGAGGCGTTCGGCAACGTGGCGCGCCGGGTGCCCCTCGACGCCTACGCCGAGCTCGGCGTCGAACCGCGCGGCGAGCTCTGGGCGGCCATGCTCGACACCAAGCGCTCGTGGGACGACCTGGTGCTGCGGCACGCGCCCGACGAGGCCACCGCGTACCGCATCCTCGACAACCGCATGTACCACAACGTGACCAGCCGCTTCGTGCAGAGCCACGACTACATCGCGATGGAGCGGCTCTACGAGGTGCACGCCAGCGGCGACTACGACCTCATCGTGATCGACACGCCACCGACGCGGAACGCGATCGACTTCCTCGAGGCGCCCGCGCGCATGGCCGACTTCTTCGGCGGTCGGCTGCTCCGCTGGCTCACCATGCCCTACCGCATCGGCGGCGGTCGCGGCGGCCGCATGTTCAACGCCGCCAGCAAGCCCTTCTACCAGATGGCCGACCGCGTGCTCGGCAGCCAATTCCTGCAGGACATCGCCGAGTTCTTCCTCAACTTCCAGTCGATGTACGCGGGGTTCGTGGAGCGTGCGCACGCGGTCGAGCAGCTCCTGCACGACCGCCGCACGACGTTCGCGGTGGTCACCACGCTCGAAGGCGCGCCGTTGCGCGAGGCCGAGACGTTTTGCCGCGAGCTGGCGGCGCGCGACTTCGACCTCGGCGCGCTCGTGCTCAACAAGGTGTTGCCCGAGTACCTCCTGTCGCCCGACGGCGAGCACGCGGCCGACGTCTTCGAGCGGGACGGTGACCCGATCGCAGATGAGCTCGCGGCGACGGGACTGCCCGGACTCGACGACGCTCCCTCGACCGCGCGCGTCCTGCGCACGCTCGCCGACTCGTTCCGCAACTACGAGGTCGTCGCCCGCCGTGAGGCCGAGCTGCGCAACGAGCTCACCCGTCTCGCGCCTCCGGGTCCCGAGGTGATCGTGAGCGTGCCCGCGTTCCCTGCCGACATCGACGACGCGCGGGCGCTGGTGCGGATCGGCGAAGCCCTCTTCGCCACCGGCGCCACCGGCGCCACCGGTACCATCGCCCCGTGACCACGTTCTTCGAGCAAGCGCGCACCAAGACCGCGCTCTGGGGAGAGTCGCTGCGTCACGTGCAGCGGCTCGCGGCGTCGTGGCAGACGCTGTCCGACTTGTGCTTCTCCGACCTCTTGCTGCTCGCGCCCGTGGTGGGCGAGGACGGCCGCCGCTCGGTCGTGCTGGCGCAGATGCGCCCCACCACCGGCCAGACCGTCTACCCCATGGACCTCGTGGGCGCGGTGGTCGACGAGGTGGCGCGTCCGCTCGTGGCGCGCGCCTTCCGCACCGGTGAGGTGGTCGAGGGCGACTCGCCGCTCCTCAGCTCCAGCGAGCGGGCCCACGTGCAGTGCATCCCCGTGCGCCACGCCGGCTCGGTCGTCGCCGTCGTCACGCGTGAGACCCGGCCCACGCTCGGACGCAACCTCGGCGAGCTCGAGCAGTACTACCTCGCCACGTTCGACCGCTTCGCGGCGATGATCGCCGAAGGCAGCTTCCCCTTCCGCCAGGACGACGACGAGTTCGAGGACGCCCCGCGTGTCGCCGACGGCATGATCCTCCTCGACCCCGACCTCCGGGTGCGCTTCGCCAGCCCCAACGCGGTCAGCGCGATGCACCGCCTCGGCATCCACTCGTACACGTCGGGTCTCCACCTCGCCGAGATGGGTTTCGACCAGGACGCGGTCGACGTCGCCATCCGTGCCCGGCTCCCCGTCGCCGAGGAGATCGAGCGGGGCGAGACGTCGCTCCTGCTGCAGGCGATCCCGCAGCTGTCCGATGACAAGGTGGTCGGCGTGTGCGTGCTGATGCGCGACGTCACCGATCTCCGTCGTCGCGACCGGCTCCTGCTCTCCAAGGACGCGACCATCCGCGAGATCCACCACCGGGTGAAGAACAACCTGCAGACCATCGCGGCGCTGCTGCGCCTGCAGGGTCGGCGGTTGCAGTCGGCCGAGGCGCAGGAGGCCATCGAGGAGTCGGAGCGGCGCATCCGCTCGATCGCCATCGTGCACGAGACGCTCTCGCGCGAGGTGGGCGACGAGGTCCCCTTCGACGACATCGTGCAGCCGCTGGTGCGGGTGGTGGCCGAAACCGTCACCGGACCCGACCGCGACCTGCGCCTGGCGGTCGAGGGCGACGCCGGCATGCTGCCCGGCGACCTCGCCACGCCGCTCGCCGTCGTCCTCAACGAGCTCATGCAGAACGCGGTCGACCACGCCTTCGTGAACGAGGACCGCACCAGCGGCACCATCTCGGTGCAGCTCGCCCGAACCGACGGTCAGCTGGTGGTCGACGTCGTCGATGACGGCGTCGGGCTCCCGCCGGGCTTCAGCGTCGAGCAGTCAGGCGGCCTGGGTCTGTCGATCGTGCACACGCTGGTGACCAGCGAGCTCGGCGGCACCATCGAGCTGCGCAGCGACGCGGGCACGCGCGTGCACCTGACCGTGCCCCTGCACCGTCCGACCTGACCCCCTCTTGGTTCTCTCACCGTCCGAGCGCGTCATACGCCGTCGAAGGGCGCCAAAAAGAACTCAGCCGACCATGCGCTGCTTGGCCAGCCAGACCTTGCGCAGCTTGCGGCGCTCCTCCTCGGTGGCGCCGCCCCAGATCCCGGCCTCCTGGTTGGTGGCGAGGGCGAACTCGAGGCACTCCTCGTTGACCGTGCAGGCACCGCAGATGCGGCGGGCGGTCTCGATCTGCTCGACCGCGGGTCCGCTGCTCCCGATCGGGAAGAACACGTCGGGATCGGAGTCGCGGCACGCCGAACGCGTACGCCACGCGCTGACATCCCAATCGTGCGTGCGTACCCAGGTCAGTGCCACGCTTCATTCCCCCAGTAGGTGACTCAGGCGGTATGTCCGGTTCGGCGTCCCCGGGCGAGCCTCAAGGCGCTTGAAACCGAGACTAATTTCGCCCGCTCGCTCGCGCAAGGGGCTGACCTGGAATTTCGCGGCGTCCGGCAGCGGGTGGCATGGTGGGCGGGATGCTCGTGCTCGCGCACCGGGGTGCGAACCGGCGGGCGCCGGAGAACACCGTTGCCGCCATGAGGCTGGCGGTCGTTCTCGGCGCCGACGGGGTCGAGCTCGACGTGCACCGCAGCGCCGACGGCATGTTGGTGGTCCGCCACGACGCCGACACCCCCGCCGGCCGGCTCGGTGATCTCACGGTCCGAGAGATCCTGGACGCGTGTCCCGAGGTCCCCCTGCTGGACGCGGTGCTGTCGGCCTGCCGGGGCCGGCTGGTCAACGTCGAGGTCAAGGATCCTGATCCTTCGGCGGTGGACGCGCTGCTCGAGATCCTGGCCGCCCGGAGCTCGGGGCCGCCCGACGACGTGCTGGTGTCGTCGTTCGAGCTCGCCACCATCGACCGCGTCCGGGCGCGGGCGCCTCACCTCCCGACCGGTCACCTCTCCTTCGGGCTCGACCCCGACTCGGCCCTGGCGCTCGTGCACGACCACGGCCACACCGCGGTGCACCCCGACGTGTGGACCCTCACGAACCGCGACGTCACCGGGTTCGTGACCCGGGCCCACGATCTCGGCGTGCAGGTCAACGTATGGACGGTGAACGACGCCGCGCAGCTGGAGCAGCTGCGCGACGCCGGCGTCGACGCCGTCATCACCGACGACTCCGACCTCTACGCCTCTGGCGTCGGGGGATCACGTGGCGTCAGGGGATCACGACCGTGAGGCAGTCGGGCTCGAACGCCACGTCGAGGCGCGCGACCTCGCCCAGGTAGTCGCCGTCGACCTGCCAGGGAAACGGCGTGTCGGACGTGACCTGCACCGCGGCGACGTCGGTGCGCTGCACGATGTCCGGCGACGTCGTGAGGTACGCGACCCGGCCGACCGCGGCCGCGGCGGCGCGCACGACGACGGCGGCGCGCAGCGTGCGCAGCACCGTGACCGTGAGCTCGTCGTCGAGCGATGCACCGGGCGCGATGCGCAACGGTCGCCGTCCGACGTACGCGTACGGATCGGAGTTCGAGATCACCGCGTACGGACCGGTCCCGACGATCTCGACGACGTCGCCTTCCTCGCCCTCGCCTTCGATGGTGACGGCGAAGCGGATGCGCGCCTCGCGGTCGTAGTGGCGGAACCACGTGGAGAGTGCCGTCGCCGCGAACGCGGGATGCGCGAGGTAGCGCTTCACCGACGAGTACTGCTCCATGCGCCGGATGATGGCGGCGTCGAAGCCGATGCCCAGATGGAAGAGGAAGTGGCGCGGCCGGGCCTCGGGAGCCGTCGCGGCCCCAAGGCCGATGCGGCGCTGCGAGCCGCGCGCCAACGCATCGACCACCTGTCTCGCGGCGGCTTCGGGCTTGTACGCGGTGCCCAGCGTGCGCGCGAACACGTTGGTGGAACCACCGGGTAGCGCCGCCAGCGCGACCGACGATCCCGCGAGCCCGCCCGCCGCCTCGTTCAGGGTGCCGTCGCCCGCGAGCACCACGACGACGTCGTACCCGGCGTCGACTGCGTCGCGTGCCAGCGTCGCCGCGTGGTCGCGCCTCGTCGTCTCGGCCACGTCGAGCGTGTGCTCGGCGCGCAGCACGCGCTCGACGGCGGCGCGCACGCGCGGGGTGACCGACGACGCGGTCGGGTTCGCCACGAGAAGCACGCGCACGGCGGCGAACCCTACCCTGAGTGCCCGTGTCCCCTGTGAGGTCCAGACCCGCTGCTCTGCGCGCGCTCGACCGCGAGATCGTCGAGTGCCGCGCGTGCCCGCGTCTGGTGGCGTGGCGCGAGCTGGTCGCGCAGGAGAAGCGCGCGTCCTTCCGCGACGACACGTACTGGGGCCGGCCGGTCCCGGGGTTCGGCGACCCCCGCGCCCGGGTGCTCGTGGCCGGGCTCGCGCCGGCGGCGCACGGGGCCAACCGCACCGGCCGCATCTTCACCGGTGACCGCTCCGGCGACTTCCTCTACGCCTCGCTGCACCGCACCGGGTTCGCCAACCAGCCCACCTCGGTGTCGGTCGACGACGGGCTCGAGCTGCGCGACCTCTACCTCACCGCCTCGGTCCGGTGCGCGCCGCCGGCCAACAAGCCGACCCCGGAGGAGCGCGACACCTGCCTCCCGTACCTCGTGCGGGAGCTCGACCTGCTGCGCCAGGTCCGGGTGATCGTCGTGCTCGGTGCCTTCGCGTACGCCGCCGTCGCCCGGGTGCTCGCCCGAGCCGGTTCGCCGCTCCCGTCTCCCCGCCCGAAGTTCAGCCACGCCCTCGAGGTGCCGACCGCGCGCGGCGTCGTGCTGGGGTGCTTCCATCCCTCGCAGCAGAACACCTTCACCGGCAAGCTGACGCCGACGATGATCGACGACGTCTTTCATCGGGCCCGCGAGCTGGCCGAGGCGGTACCCTCGCGCCCGTGACCTCCGCGCTCCGGGACGGCCGTCTGCTCGAGGGTGTCTACATCCCGCTCGTCACGCCGTTCGCCGCCGACGGGAGCGTCGCCCTCGACGCCGTCGAGCGGCTCGGCCACGAGTACCTCGACGCGGGCAGCGCCGGCATCGTCGCCCTCGGCACCACGGGCGAGTCGACCGCGCTCGACGCGGGGGAGCAGCGCGCGGTGATCGACACGTGCGCGCGCGTCTGCGCCGAGCACGACGCGCAGCTGATCGTGGGCGCCGGCACCAACAGCACCGCCAAGACCATCGCGACCGTCAGAGCACTCGCCGACACGCCTTCGGTCACCGCCGCGCTGATCGTCGTGCCCTACTACGTGCGGCCCTCGGAGGCCGGTGTCGTCGCGCACTTCCAAGCGGTCGCCGCCGCGAGCCCGGTGCCGGTCGTGGTCTACAACATCCCGATCCGCACCGGCCGCAACCTCGGTTCCGCCGGGATGCTCGAGCTCGCGGAGCACCCGAACATCGTGGGTGTGAAGCAGGCGGTGGGCGCGATCGACACCGACACGCTCGAGATCCTCGCTGCCGTGCCGGCCGACTTCTCCGTGCTCGGCGGCGACGACCCGTTCCTCTTCCCGACCGTGCTCATGGGTGGCGGGGGCGCGATCTGCGCGAGCGCGCACCTCTGCACCGAGCGCTTCGTCGCGATGATCGACTGCGGCCTCGCAGGCAAGGTCGACGACGGCCGCGCCCACGCCGAGGCGCTGCTGCCGCTCGTGCAGGCGTGCTTCGCCGAGCCCAACCCGTCGGTGTTCAAGGGCGTGCTCCACGCGCAGGGCCGGATCCCGACCCCCGACGTGCGCCTCCCGCTGCTCGCGGCCTCGCCGGGTTCGATCGACCGAGCCATGGCGGCCGTCGAGGCTGCGCAGTAACAACCCTGGTCTCTGCTCCGGCGGCCCGCGCTCCGCACGGGGCCGCAGCTTGCCGGCCTTGCGGTCTCGTTCGGTCTTGGCCCAGTGGTCGGGTTTGCAACGCGCCTCGAGGTTCTCGTAGCTCGTCGGTCCGCCGTTCGCGACTGCGTCGTCGTGGCTCAGCTCAGCACCTCGTTGACGCGCCGCGCGCCGCAGTCGGTCGGTCTCGGCATCGAGCCGGTTCGCGAACGGCACGCCCACTTCGGGCGGGCGGAACCGACCGACCCTCGAGGCGTCTCGCCAACCTACCGAACAGGCGTTCGGTGCGCAAGCCGGAATTCGTGACGCCGATCGTCGCCGATCGGACGCGCGTCCTAGCCGGTGGCGACTTGGTCGCCGTCGATGTCGGCGGGCACCAGCTCCGGCGTCCAGCGGTGGTCGCCGTCGTGGCCGGGTGCGAGCAGGCAGCGGAGGCGGTAGTGGAGGCGCGTCGAACGGACCTCGTCGCAGGTCGCAGTTCGGGTCATCTCGTGTTCCACCTCTCCATCATCGGCATCGCGAGCAACTTCGTTGAGACCGGCGTGTGACCAGCAGGTGAACAGATGCAAAGCCCTGCGGGGCGTGTGACCTGATTCACTGTTGTCGTGCGCGCCGTCGTGCTGTCCGACACCCATCTCCGCGACGACGGTCGCCGTCGGTTGCCGGAGCTCGTGCACGAGGCCCTGCTGGTCGCCGACGCGGTGCTCCACTGCGGCGACGTCGTAGAACGGAACCTACTGGACGACCTCGCGACCCATGGACCGGTTTACGCGGTCCTCGGCAACAACGACGTGACGCTGCGCGACAGCCTGCCCGAGCGGCTCGTCGTCGAGCTCGCGGGTGTGCGCGTCGGCATGGTGCACGACTCGGGGCTCACGAAGGGCCGCGCCGCCCGCGTCCACCGGATGTTCCCCGACTGCGACATCGTGCTGTTCGGGCACAGCCACGCGCCTGTCGACGAGACCGGCGTCGACGGCCAGCGCCTGTTCAACCCGGGCTCACCGACGCACCGCCGCATGCAACCGCACCCGTCGTTCGGCGTGCTCGAGCTCGACGACGGCCGGATCACCGCCCACCGGGTGATCACGCTGGACTGACGCGGTCCGCACGCCCGGACGAGCCGAGCGGAGGCGAGCGACGGGGGAGAGTCAGAGCTCGTCGGTGTACTTGTCGGTGCCGAAGTCGGTCTGGATGAACGGGCCCGTCCACACGTGGGTGGCGAGACCGCTGTCCTCGATCGCCTGACCGATCTTGGCGTAGCCGTCGGTCCAGCCTTCCTCGGGATCGTGGTCGAGGAAGTGCAGCTGGAGGAAGCGGTTCGGTCCGGCGACCGGCGGGGGCACGTCGGCGGGACGCTCGTCGAGGAGCGGCAGCGTCGTCGCGTCGAGCACGACGTCGGGCCCCCACGGCTGCGCACACGCGTCGGGCAGGTACGTCTCGCGGAACCACGCGTCGACTTCGTCGTGCGTGTGTCCCTCCTTCACGTCACCGGCGACGACGACGAGGCCGGCGTAGTTGTGGTCGAGCGCGAGCTCGATCGTGCAGCTGCCGTCGGTGGCGCGGTGCGCCCAGCGCTTCTCGTAGAGGAGCGTGTGGATGTGCGTGCGAGCCTCGAACATGCGGCCGTTGGCGTGCAGCCACGTGACCTGCTCGACCGCCCACTGGTTCCACTCGTCGTGCTTGCCCTCGAGCACCCAGTAGATCGCGAGGTACGACCCGGTGAGTGGGTCGGGCGTCATGTCGGACTGCGCGGGGTACCGCAGGTTCTTCAGACGCCGGGTGGCGACGAAGCGGTCGCCTGCGAACTGCCACGCGCCGACCATGCACCCCGAGTAGAAGTGGTCGTGCTCGTACCAGCGGTTGTACTCGACCTCGCGACCCTTCTCGGGCTCGACCATCGTGAAGAGCAGCGTCCCGAGCTTGATCGGGTAGTCCTCCATCCCCGGAATCGCCATCGCGAGGTCTCCTGTCGCTCGGCCGCCGTACGGGCGGCGACGCTAGCTTGTTTCTGACGGACCGTCAGGTCCGCGTCGTCGCACCGGCGGGCACGGGAGAGCACGGGAGAGGCAGTGGCAATGGAGCACTATCGGCCATCGCACGTCGGACTGTGCGTGCGCGACCTCGAACGGTCGTTGCGCTTCTTCTGCGACGGGCTCGGCTTCGAGCGGGTCGAGGGCTTCGAGCTCGACAGCGACGCCGCGCCCGGGCTCGACCGCAGCCTGGAGGTGCCCGGCCCCGTGAAGATCATCTCGCAGTTC
>DASUAS010000291.1:0-7511 GCA_035763625.1 Acidimicrobiia bacterium | reverse complement strand
GAGGACATCAAGCAGCTCATCCACGACCTCAAGAACTCCAACCCGCAGGCACGCGTGCACGTGAAGCTGGTCGCGCAGGTGGGTGTCGGCACCGTCGCGGCTGGCGTGGCCAAGGCGCACTCCGACGTCGTGCTCATCTCCGGGCACGACGGCGGCACGGGTGCGGCTCCGCTCACGTCCCTGAAGCACGCGGGCGCGCCGTGGGAGCTCGGCATCGCGGAGACGCAGCAGACGCTCGTGCGCAACGGGCTGCGCGACCGCATCGTGGTGCAGTGCGACGGTCAACTCAAGACGGGTCGCGACGTCGTCATCGCCGCGCTGCTCGGCGCCGAGGAGTTCGGCTTCGCCACCGCGCCGCTGGTGGTGAGCGGCTGCGTGATGATGCGCGTCTGCCACCTCGACACGTGTCCGGTCGGCGTCGCCACCCAGAACCCCGAGCTGCGCAAGCGCTACACCGGCAAGCCGGAGTTCGTCGTCAACTTCTTCGAGTACATCGCCGAGGAGGTGCGCGAGCACCTGGCCGCACTCGGCTTCCGCTCGATTGCCGAGGCCGTCGGCCACGCTGAAGTGCTCGACACCCGCAAGGCGATCGACCACTGGAAGGCACACGGCCTCGACCTCGCGCCGATCCTCGCCGTCGCCGAGAACCCGTACGAGGGCCAGGACCTCCACTGCACGAAGGCGCAGGACCACGGCCTCGACCAGGCGCTCGACCAGGAGCTCATCGCCGCCGCGGCGCCCGCGCTCGAACGGGGCGAACCGGTCGAGATCGACGTGCCGGTGCGCAACGTCAACCGCACCGTCGGCACCATGCTGGGCTCGGCGCTCACGAGGCGGTGGGGTGGCGAGGGCCTGCCCGACGACACCATCACCGTGCGTCTGCGCGGCTCGGCCGGGCAGAGCTTCGGTGCGTTCGTGCCCAGAGGCATCACGCTGCGGCTCGAGGGCGACGCCAACGACTACACCGGGAAGGGCCTGTCGGGCGGCAAGCTCGCGGTGTTCCCCGACCGCACCGCTCCGTTCGTCGCCGAGGACAACATCATCGCCGGCAACGTGGCCCTCTACGGTGCCACCGGCGGTGAGGCGTACTTCCGTGGCGTCGTCGGCGAGCGGTTCTGCGTGCGCAACTCCGGCGCCACCGCGGTGGTCGAGGGTGTGGGCGACCACGGCTGTGAGTACATGACCGGTGGTCGCGTCGTGGTGCTCGGTCCCACCGGACGCAACTTCGGGGCCGGGATGTCGGGCGGTGTCGCGTTCGTGCACGACCCCGACGGCACGTTCCCGTCGTTGGTCAACTACGAGCTCGTCGAGCTCGAGCCGCTCGACGACTCCGACCGCGAGTGGTTGCGCGCCACCGTGGCGCGCCACTGCGACGCCACTGCGTCGCAGCGCGCCGAGCGGCTGCTCGAGCGGTGGGACGCCGAGGTCGACGCGTTCCGCAAGGTCATGCCCAAGGACTACCGACGGGTCCTGGCCGTGCTGGCGGAAGCGGAGCGCCTCGGGCTGTCGCCGGACGAGACCGACGTCGCGGTGATGGAGTCGGCGCATGGGTGACACGACCGGCTTCCTGAAGTGGGGTCGCGAGACGCCCACCCGCCGTCCGGTGCCGGTGCGGCTGCGCGACTGGCGCGAGGTCTACGAGCCGTTCCCGAAGGAGACGCTGCAGCTCCAGGCCGGACGCTGCATGGACTGCGGCATCCCGTTCTGCAACAACGGCTGTCCGCTCGGGAACCTCATCCCGGACTGGAACGACCTCGTCTACCGCGACCACTGGCGCGACGCGATGGAACGGCTGCACGCGACCAACAACTTCCCCGAGTTCACCGGTCGTCTCTGTCCGGCGCCGTGCGAGGCCGCGTGCGTGCTCGGCATCAGCCAGGACCCGGTGACGATCAAGCAGGTCGAGGTCGAGATCGTCGAGCGGGCCTGGAGCGAGGGGTGGGTCGCACCGGTCGTGCCCGCGGTGCGCACCGGCCGCAAGGTCGCGGTGGTCGGTTCGGGACCCGCCGGACTCGCGGCCGCGCAGCAGCTCACGCGCGCCGGCCACTCGGTGGTGGTGTTCGAGCGCGCCGACCGCATCGGCGGACTGCTGCGCTACGGCATCCCGGAGTTCAAGCTGGAGAAGCGTTTCGTCGACCGTCGCCTCGCGCAGATGGAGGCGGAGGGCACCGAGTTCCGGGTGAACGTGGACGTGGGGGTCGACGTCACCGTGGAGGCCCTGCGCGAGGAGTTCGACGCCATCGTCCTCGCGGGGGGAGCGACCTCGTGGCGCGACCTCCCGATCCCCGGGCGCGAGACGGCCGGCATCCACCAGGCGATGGAGTTCCTGCCGTGGGGGAACCGGGTGCAGCACGGCGACCTCGAGGAGGCGCCCATCACCGCGAAGGGCAAGCGGGTGGTCATCATCGGCGGTGGTGACACGGGCGCCGACTGCCTCGGCACGGCGCATCGCCAGGGCGCGGTGTCGGTGCACCAGTTCGAGATCCTGCCCCGCCCGCCCGACGACCGCGCCCCCAACAACCCGTGGCCCACGTGGTCGAACATCTTCCGCGTCTCGTCGGCGCACGAGGAGGGGGGAGAGCGCGTCTACAGCGTCAACACCGAGTGCTTCCTGGCCGACGACGACGGCAACGTGCGTGCGCTGCGCGCGCACGAGGTCGAGATGGTCGACGGCAAGTTCGAGAAGATCGAGGGCACCGACTTCGAGCTGCCGTGCGAGCTCGTCCTGCTGGCGATGGGGTTCCTCGGGCCGCAGCGCGAGGGGCTGCTCGACCAGCTCGGTGTCGAGCTCGACGCCCGCGGCAACGTGGTGCGCGATCCCCGGTTCATGACCAACGTGCCCGGCGTGTTCGCGTGCGGCGACATGGGTCGGGGCCAGAGCCTCATCGTGTGGGCGATCGCCGAGGGACGTTCGTGCGCGGCCGGGGTCGACACCTGGCTGATGGGGGAGACGCTGCTCCCCGCGCCGATCACACCCTCGACCCGGCAGCTCCTCTAGCGCTTCGCCGAGCGCGGGCTGCCCACGCTGTCCGGCCCGGGCGCGACAACGACGTCGCACCGGGGCCGGTCACCCGGCGTGCTCAGGCTCCTCCGGAGGCGCCGCCGGTGCCGAGCGCGAGCACGGGCCGGGCGCCGAAGCCGAGCACCCGCGCCACCGGTTGCGCGAGCGCGTCGGTCCGGTCGGCCTCGTAGTCGCGCACCGCGTGGTTGTACCCGTCGACCGCGATCGCGTTGGGCGTGGTGGTCGCGAACTTGGCCAGCGCGTCGGTGACCGCCTTGTCGGCCCGGATGCGCTCGGAGCCGAGCACGTTCGCGACCAGCCGGGTCCCCTGCGCCTCGACCGCGTTCGCCGAGCGGGCCTGCGTGCCCGCGTCGCCGTCGTGCAGGGAAGCGTCCCAACGGTCGAGGGCGGCGCGGAGGTCTTTCGACACGTCGCGGCCGGTGCCGCCAGCGGCGTCGAACGCGCTCAGCGCGCCGTTGAGCGTCTGGTAGCGCAGCGGGAGTTGCTCGCGCAGCGGCTTCCACGCGGTGTCGACCTTGCTCCGTGCGTCGTCGAGCTTCGGCTGTTGCGTCAGCACCAGCGCTGCCACCCCTCCCACGAGCACGACGATCAGGGCGAGGAGGATCCACCGGGTGCGGCGCGACATGGCCCGGCAACGATACCGGTGCGCGCGGCGCGCCGAGCTCACCCTGTTCCGCGTCACAGCCCGGCGTTAGCGTGCTCGCATGGTCCGCTCCCGGGCCGTGGTCGTGGTCACCCTGGCCGCCGCCTCGGTGCTGGGCGCGTCGGCCACGGGGTGGTGGTTCGGCAACCAGCGACGCGCGGCCGACACCCCGTACCGCGTCGTGCAGGTGCTCGACGGCGACACCATCGTCGTGCGTCGCGCGGGCGCGGCCGACGAGACGATCAGGCTCCTCGGCGTCGACACTCCCGAGACGCACCATCCGCGCAAGCCGGTGCAGTGCTACGGGCCGGAGGCTGCTGCGTACACCGCGTCGCGGCTGTTCGGGCAGGTGGTGCAGCTCGAGGACGACGTCGAACGGCACGACATCTACGGCCGTCGCCTCGCGTACGTGTACCTCGAAGGCAAGAACTTCGAGGAGGAGCTCCTGCAGAAGGGCTACGCGCGGCTGCTCGTCATCGAGCCCAACCACGCCCACGCGCGCGAGATGCTCGACGACGAGCTCGACGCCCGGGCGGGACGCGTCGGACTCTGGGGCGCCTGTGTCGACGAACCGTGACGAGGAGCGCACCGATGCGCCGCTCTGTTCGCCCCGTCGTGCGGGTTCGACGAGCGTTCGGAGCATTGCCGCGAGCAGAACGACGCCGTCGTGCATCCGCGCCGCGAACGCGGCACTGTGTGCGGGCGTCGTCGACCGAGTCGGGCTCGACGAGAGCGATCGAGAGGAGCCTGGATGGCACTCGCCGGTGATGCTGTCATCATCGAAGTGGGCCTCAACGAGGGCGCGGGCCGCGGAGTGAACCCCAACGTCCCCATCACCTCGGGGGAGTGCGCAGCCGATGCCCTGCGCTGTCGTGACGCCGGCGCGTCGACGATCCACTGGCATGCCCGAGACCCGGCAACGGAACAACAGTGCCTCGGTGATTCCGACCTGTACGCGGAGGCCCTGGCGGCCATGCAGGCCGGCGGTCTGCTCGGCTACCCGAGCTACCCGGTCGATCCCGAGCTCGCGGTCGGCGACCGGTTGGAGCACGTGTGGGAGCTGCGCGCTCGGGGACTGCTCGAGCTCGCCCCCATCGACGTCGGCTCGGTGAGCACGGTCCCGTGGAACCGACAGCTCAACGACTTCGTCGGCCTCGACTGGTTGCGCACGCAGTCGGGAGTGGTCGACAACCCGTTGACCTTCGTCATCGATTCCGTCGAGCGTGCGAACAGCCTCGGGATGCCATGCACCTTCGGCGCCTTCGACGTCGGCTGCACGCGTGTGGTGGCAATGCTCTCCGCGTCCGGTCGCATCCAAGGCCCGGTGTTGCACAAGGTGTTCCTGTCGGAGGGCTGGGCGGTCGGACCGATTCCGTCGGAGGCGGCGCTCGACCTGCACCTCGAGCAACTTCCCGACGACCTCGACGTCGAGTGGTTCGCGGTGCCCTACTCGCACAGTGACCCCGCGGTGATCGAACGCCTGAGCCGTGCCGCGCTCGAACGCGGTGGCCACGTGCGCATCGGCATCGGCGACAGCCCCGCGGCCAATCCGCAGGCGACGAACGCCGAGCTCGTCGAGCAGGTCGTGCAATGGGCTCGGGACGCGGGCCGACCGGTGGCGAGCACGGACGATGTGCGCCTGAGGCTCGGCTTGGTCGTGCCGTGAACGTCGTCTTCGCTCAGCTCGCGACGCCCGCTCCCTGTGGGGGCGTCCACGGTTGGTGGGGTGGGAGGCGCCCATCGACGTCGGTGAAGCCGTAGCGGTCGGCGAGGTCGCGGGTGGTGAACGCGCGCCCGGTGCACTCCAAGACGTCCGGATCGGTGGCCAACGCGACGATCGCGCGCCCGGAGAACCGGGTCGACTCGGTGAGCGCGGGATCGATGCCGGGCATGCCCATCACCGTCTCGGTCCGGACCAGGTACGGCCAGATCGACACGATCGTGACGCCACGCGCAGCCAGTGGCCGGGCCGCCTCCTTGGTGATCCGGTCGAGCGCGGCCTTCCCGACGCCGTAGACGAGGTGATGGAAGTACCGGATCGCGCCCGCCGAGCTCACGTTGACGATGAGGCCGCGCCCGGCGCCGGTCATGATCCGAGCCGCGTGATGGGTACCCGTGTACGCGGAACGCGTTCCGACGTCGATCAGCGCGTCCCAATCGCTGATCGGCGTCTCCCAGAACGGGACGCGGGGATCCATGTGCGGCGGGACCCGGAACGCGTTGTTGACCATCACGTCCAGGCGGCCGTGCTCGGCACTCACCCGAGCGAAGAGCGCGTCGACCTCGTCGTCGTCGGCGTGGTCGCACCGCACCGCGATGGCATGACCGCCGAGGCGCGCGATCTCCTCGATCGTCCCGTCGAGACTGCCGGATCGCTCGGAATCGCCGTCGTGGAGCGTCCGTCCGGTCACGTACACCGTCGCGCCGGCCAACGCCAGCTCGATCGCGCAACCTTTGCCGATGCCGCGGCTGGCGCCGGTCACGATCGCGACGGCACCCCGCAGGCTCGGCGCGCTCGCGTCCGAGGCGGTGGTCACCGGTCCGACGCTACTGCGCACCAGCTCGGAACACGCACGTCCCGCCGATCCAGGTCTCGAGGATCCGCGCGCCGACGTCGGCGCGGTCGAGGACCACGAAGTCCGCGCGCTTGCCGGGCGTGAGGCTGCCGCGTTCACGTTCCTGTCCGCCGGCGAACGCCGCTCCGCACGTGTAGGCGGCGAGCCAATCGTCGAAGGAGACTGACTGCGCGGGCTCGAAGTCCACGCCGGCATCTGTGCGCCGGGTCAGGCCATGGGTCGCGCCCCACAGCGGTGGCGGCGGCGCGCAGGGGTCGTCGCTCGAGCCCGCGAGCGTGACGCCCGCTTCGGCGAGGCCGGCGAACGCAAGCCAGTGGTGGTCGTCGAAGCGCAGACCGCCGGCGCTCGTCCCGCCGTGCTCGACGAAACCGGGCTGGACCACGGCAACGGCGCCGAGCTCGGCCAGCCGGTGCCACTGGTCCGCGCCCGTCACGCCGGCGTGCTCGATGCGGAACCGGTGATCGTCGTCGGGGTGTCGCCGCTCGATGTCGGAGCACGTGTCGATCATCGCCTGCACACCCTGGTTGCCCATGGCGTGGATCGCGATGCGGAAGCCGCGGGCGACGGCGCGCTGTGCGTGTTCGGCGAGATCGCCGAAGAGCATGCCCATCTTCAGCGGGTGGCCGCCGATCGAGGTGTCGAGCGCGATGGCGACACCACCGTCGGCGAACAACTTCGCCGGTCCGGTGCGGAATCGCTCGTCGCCTTCGCCCGTGGGCGGTCCATCGAGCCGAGAGCCGGGATCGTTCGTCAGGAGCGCCGCCGGGTGAGGGAGCCCGAGCACACCGATGGGCAGCGTTCCGGCACGCGCCATCGCCTGATACGTGGCCTCCGCCTCCGGGGAGCAGGCGGCGTCGTGCACGCAGGTGATGCCGTCGGCGATCAACGTCCGAGCGCGCGCGGCAATGTGGAGGGGCCAGCGATCGGAATCGGCGTAGTCGCGCATCGAACGCGCGTGGGCGTCGCTCCACGCGCGTTCGATCAACAGCCCGGTGGGTGCCCCGGCCTTGTCGCGTGCGATCTCGCCGCCGGGCGGGTCCGCGGTGTCGCGCCCGATCCCGAGCACGGCGAGCGCAGCGGAGCTGACCACGCACTGGTGCAACGTGTAGTCGGCCACCATGACTGGTCGGTCGACGGCGGCAGCATCGAGATCGTGACGGGTGAACGGGAACGCCTGCGCGTCGATGCCCTGGCACCGGATCCACGCCGTCTCCGGTTCCGCGGCGTCCTGGGACCGGATCGCGTCGATCAGGACGTCGCGGTCGCGCAC
>DASUAS010000290.1:0-9272 GCA_035763625.1 Acidimicrobiia bacterium | reverse complement strand
CGTCGCGCCGAGCCCGGGACCGGCGCCCACGATCATCACGACCTTGCCGTCGACGAACATCGTCAACCGCCCCCTTGCCCTGCGGGTCCCGGCGAGCCCCCGGTCACGGTGCGGACTGTACTGCACAAAGATCTAGACATCTCCTGGCCCGACACCGCGCGCGCCGGTAGAGTGCAGTCACGCCTTCCTGGGGAGCGACCATGAGCGACCTGTACTGGGACCCGTTCACGCCCGAGCTGCGGAACGATCCGTATCCGCTCTGGAAGCGGATGCGCGACGAGGCGCCGGTCTGGCACAACGACCGGTACGACTTCTGGGCGCTGACGCGCTTCCACGACGTCGAGCAGGCGAACAAGGATCACGAGACGTTCGTGTCGTCGCACGGCACGACGGTCGAGATCATGACCGACGAGCCGATGGTCGACACCGGCATGATCATCTGGACCGATCCGCCGAAGCACACGCGCCTGCGCAAGCTGGTGTCGCGCGCCTTCACCGCGAAGCGGGTGTCGTCACTCGAGGAGCGCATGCGCGAGGTGTGCGGCGAGCTGCTCGACCCCCACGTCGGGGAGGCGAAGTTCGACTACGTCCAGGACTTCTCCGCCGTCCTTCCGCCGACGATGATCTCGATGCTCCTCGGTGTGCCCGAGGGCGACCGCGACTACCTGCGCAAGGTCGTCGACGACATCTTCCACATCGAGGAGGGTGCGGTCGGGATGGTGAACGACGTGTCGGTGAACGCGCTCGTCGAGATCAACCGGTACCTGGGCGAGCAGTTCGAGGACCGCAAGCGCCATCCGCGCGACGACATGTTCACCGACCTGCTCGAGGCCGAGATCGTCGACGACGACGGCACCACGCGGCGGCTGTCCGACTCCGAGCTCACCGAGTTCGTCACCGTGCTCTTCAGCGCCGGCACCGAGACCGTCGCCCGCCACCTCGGCTGGTCCGTCGACCTGCTCGACCGGCACCCCGACCAGCGGGCCGAGCTCGCCGCCGACCCCGCCCTGGTGGCGAACGCGGTGGAGGAGAGCCTCCGCTACGAGCCGCCGTCGCCGGTGAACGCGCGCTTCACGACCCGCGACGTGACCCTGCACGACGTGACCATCCCCGCCGGGTCGAAGGTGGTGCTGGTCACCGGCGCCGCCGGCCGCGACGAGCGCATGTACCGCGACCCGGACACCTTCGACATCCACCGCGACGTCGACCTGCACATGACCCTCGGCTACGGCATCCACTTCTGCCTGGGCGCGGCGCTGGCGCGCATGGAGGGTCGCGTCGGGTTGGACGAGACGCTCAAGCGGTGGCCGGAGTGGACGGTCGACCGCGAGCACGCGGTGCCGCTCTACACGAGCACCGTGCGCGGATACCTCGAGCTCCCCATCGCGCCCGTCGTCGTCTGACCGACCGAGCCGAGCGACTCGCAGCTTCCCCTGCCGCGCGCTGCCTCAGGTGCCGGTGGCTTCGACCGCCGCCGTGGCCTGTTCCTTCGCCCAGCGGTAGTCGGCCTTGCCGCTCGGGTGGCGCCGCACCTCCTCGACGAACGCGACCGCGCGCGGCGCCTTGTAGCGGGCGAGGTGCTCCCCGCACCACGCGCGCAGCTCGGCCGGTGACGCAGCGTCGGGCGTCGTGAGTTGGACGATCGCGACCACCTCTTGCCCGAAGCGCTCGCTCGGACGGCCGGTCACGAGCACGTCGACGACGGCGTCGTGACGCCTCAACACGTCCTCGACCTCTTCGACGAACACCTTCTCGCCGCCGGTGTTCACGACCAGCGAGTCACGGCCGAGCAGCACGACCTGCCCGTCATCGGTGAACTGCGCACGGTCACCGGCGACCGCTACCCGCTCACCCTCGACGACGGGGAACGTCGCGTTGGTCGCGGCCTCGTCGTCGAGGTAGCCGAGCGGCACGTGCCCGGTGCGCACGATCCACCCGACCTCGGTCTCGCCGGGTGAGAGGAACCGGCTCCGGTCCTCGGCGAGGATGCGCGCCGAGGGGACGACCTGGAAGCGCTGGGTCTGCGCGACGCGCCCGGCCTGGTCGCCGGAGCCCATCACGCCGATCTCCGACGCGCCGTAGCCGTCGCGGATGGTGACGCCCGGCAGCATCTCGGCCAGTGCGTCCTTGGCTCCCGCGCTGGTGGGTGTGCCGCCGGTTCCCAGCACGGCCAGCGCCGAGAGGTCGTACTCGTTGGTGCGCAGCTCCTCGAGCAGCGGACGCGCGTACGCGTCGCCGATGATCGTCATCATGTTGGCGCGCTCTCGCGCCGCGGTGGCGAGGATCGTGGGAGCGTCGAAGCGCCGACTGTCGTCGTGCAGCACGACGGTGGCACCCATGCTGGCGGCGAGGAACACCGTCCACTGCGCGGCGACGTGCATGAGCGGCGACGTCGGGAACCACACACCGGCCCCCGCCTCGGCCCGCTTCCGCAGCTTCGCCTCGTCCATGTCGTCGGTGCCGCCGATGGCCGCGACGAAGAGATCCCCTTGGCGCCAGAGCACCGCCTTGGGTCGACCGGTCGTGCCACCCGTGCACGCGATGTAGATGTCGTCGGGCGAGCTCTCGTCGTCGAGGTGCCCGCCGTGCGCGACGACGGTCTCGAAGTCGACCGCACCCGGGATCGAGGCTTCCGTGCTGCCGTCGTCGAGCTCGACCAGCACGTCGACCTCGGTGTCGAGCTCCGCCAGGGCAGCGCGGAGCAACGGCGCGAGCCCGCGCTCGTAGACGACGCCGCGCGTGCCGAGCATGCGGAAGAGCTCGGCGATCTCGGCGGCGGTGTACTGGTAGTTGACGTTGCACGGGACGGCCCGGGCCCGCCAGCACGCGAGGATCGTCTCGACGTGCTCGGGCCGGTTGTGCATGAGCACCGCGACGCGGTCCTGGCCACACTCCCAGTTCTCGAGCTCGGCCCGCTCGCGGCGGATGCCCAGGCCGCGCTCGCGCAAGAAGGCGCTGAGGGCGTCGGCGCGCGCGAGCGCGTCGCCGAACGTGCGCCGCACGTCGCCCCACACGACCATCTCCCGGTCGGGGATCGTGCTGCCGACCACGTCGAAGACGCCGGTCAGGGACCAGTCGCTCACCGGCCCTCGAACTCCGGCGGTCGACGTTCGACGTAGGCGGTGAGCGCCTCGCGGATGTCCTCGGTGCCCACGTTGACGCTCTGGGCGAGCGCCTCCGTCTCGAGCGCCTGCGCCAGCGACGACGTCCCCGCGTTGTCGAGCTCGCGCTTGGTCATGGACAGGGCCAGGGGCGGACCCACCGCGATGGCGTCGGCCAGCTCAGCGGTGGTGGCGTCGAGGTCGTCGACGGGGACGACGCGGTTCACCAAGCCCAGGTCGTACGCCTCGGGCCCGTGCACCATCCGGGCGGTGAGCGCGAGCTCCTTCGCGCGGTGGACGCCGATGCGCTGGCGGAGGAGCCACGAGGTGCCGAAGTCGAGGCTGATGCCCCGCTTGGCGAAGATGGCGGAGAACCGGGCCCGGTCGGAGCACACGGTGAGGTCGCAGGCGAGCGACAGCCCGAAGCCGGCGCCGACCGCGACGCCGTCGACGCGGGCGATGGTCGGGACCGGGCAGCCGTGGACGGCCACCACCGCGTCGCCGAGCACCCGCATCCCCGCGAGCTGGTTGGCCTGCGGGCCGCCACCACTGCCGCCGCCTGGACCACTGGCGCCCGCGCCGCTCAGGTCGGCGCCGGCGCAGAAGTCGGTGCCGCCGCCGGTGAGGACGATGACCCGCGTTCCCGAGTACGCGAGTCGGCGGAAGGTCTCGCCGATGGCGACCCACATGTCGCCGGTGCACGCGTTCTTGGTGTCGGGCCGGTCGATGGTGACGGTGGTGACATGGCCGTCGGCCGTCACCTTCACGTCGGGGTGCAGTGCGGGCAGGTCAGTCACGAGAACGCGTCCCTCAGATCGTTTTGGCGCCGTCGCGCCGTGATATGCACGGAATTCCGGTGAGAGAACGTGGGGTGTGTGCAGTCGTCGTCACGAGAACGCGTACCTGGGAACGGTGATCGGAAGGTCCAGCGCGGTGCACAGGCCGGGCGGGGCGTCGACCAGGTAGGGGACCGCGTTCACCGCCCGCATCGCGGTGGCGACCATCGCCCCCGGGCTCGAGTGCTCGGGGTCGCCGGCCGCCATCTCGCACACGACGTCGGGGTCGCCGTCGATGGTGATCCGGTACAGCCCGTCGCGCGACGCGGTGGGCCACTCGGGTGCGAGGTCGGCGGCCATGCGGTTCACGTGTTCGATCACGATCGCGTCGCGACCGCCGACGACGCCGATGGCCTGCGTGCGGATGGCGCCGACGGTGCCGGCTTCGAGCGTGCCGCACGCGACCTCGAGCGTGCGCGGGGTGGCGGCGCGATCGAACTCCTCACGGATGCCGTCGAGGTCCGCGCCGAGCGCGTCGGCGATGAGGTGGATGCCGGGGGCCCACGCCGAGAGGATCGACCCCGGGAGCCCGAGCATCGCGTCCTCGTCGTCGATCGGCTTCCCGAATCCCATGACCTCTCGCATCATGAACTCCACCGGGTAGGTGTCGTACATGGCGATCTCCGACGCCCGGATCGATGTGATCGAGCTCGACATCGTCGTGAGGAGGAGCGGCAGCTGGTCGGCTGCGAACCCCGGTTCGATCCCGGTGGCGTAGAGCGACGCGCCGCCCTCGGTGGCGGCGGCTTCGAGTTGGGCGCGCCACGTGGGTTCGTAGGTGGAGGGGTGGAGCAGCGCCCACGAGCTCGTGGTCGACACGTTGACGCCGGCGGTGAGCAGGCGCACGTAGTCGGGGACCGACGCCGCGTCCTGCTCCGGGCCCTGCGCGGCGTACACGACGCAGTCGACGCCGGCGCCGAGGATGGCGTCGACGTCGTTGGTCGCGTCGAGCCCGATCGGGTCGATGCCTGCGAGCTCGCCCGCGTCGCGCCCGTCCTTGTCGGGGCTGTGCACCCAGACGCCGACCAGCTCGAGGTCGGGGCGGCGTTGTATGGCGCGGATGGCGATCGTGCCGATGCCGCCGGTGGACCACACGGCCACGCGCACGGGTCGGGTTGGCATGCGGGGCCTCCACGGGTCCGGAACCTCCGGCGAACCGGTCGCTCGGCGTCGGCAAAATGTCAGATGTATCGTCGCCGTGTCAAGGCGGCCAGCGAAGGAGAAGGACCGTGGGGGAGCGGCTCGAGGGCAAGGTCTGCATCGTGACCGGCGCGGCGCAAGGGATCGGCGCGGCGTACGCGCGGGCACTGGCGCGCGAGGGAGCCGACGTCGCGATCATCGACCTGAAGCGCATCGACCAGGCCGGACCGGTCAAGGACGACGTCGAGGCGCTCGGCCGTCGCGCGCTGGTGATCGAAGCCGACGTGAGCGACGCCGCGCAGATGGCGGCGATGGGGAAGCAGGTGGTCGACGAGCTCGGGAGGGTCGACTGCCTGGTGAACAACGCCGGGCTCATGTTCGACCAGCTCACCGCGTCGTGGGACGACTTCCTCGCGGTGAACTTCATGGGGATCATCAACGCATCGAACGGGGTGCTGCCGTACCTGTGGGAGCAGCGGAGCGGCTCGATCGTGAACATCTCGTCGAATGCTGCGTTCCCGCTCTCGCTCCCCATGCTCTTCACGTTGCCCGACGACGCGCCGGCACCGACGCTCGCGCCGGAGGGCTACGGCATGACCAAGTGGATGATCATCCGCCAGACCAAGACGATGGCGCAGCTGCTCGGCTCGCGGAACATCCGCGTGAACGCGGTGTGCCCGGGTGTGACCATGTCTCCTGCCACCAAGGCGGTCGTGCCCGGCGCCATCGTCGACTCGCTGGTGGAGACGTCGGTGTTGAAGTCGTCGTTGGAGCCCGAGGACATGACCGGTGTCGTGCTGTTCCTGGCCAGCGACGAGAGCTCGAAGATGAGCGGCCAGGTGCTGATCAACGACGCCGGCACCTGGATCGGGAGCGTGTGACCTACTTCGAAGTCGTGTACCTCGGGAACCCCGTCGCCGACGTCGAGCACCCCTTCAGGGCGCCAGCGTGGGCTCCGCGGGTGGGGAGGTGGGCGACACCTCGGCCGTCTCGGGCGACGACGCGTCGGGAGCCTGGCGCCCCGCCCGCCAGGCGGCCTCGGCCAACGCGCCCAAGCCGTACAGACAGACCAGCACCCAAGCAACGACCCCGATGCCCGGAAGCAGTGCGACGGCGCGCAGGATCCCGAAACCGGCGAAGAACGCTCCGATGCGTGCGCCTGTGCTCGCGCCCTTCACCATGAGCCGTCCCAGGATGAGCGAGCTCGCCACGTATCCGAGAGGCGCGAGGACGTTCAGCGCCGAGAGCATCCCGAGACCGAACGGAATCCCGACCACGGTGACCAGCACCAGCAGCCCGAGGATCGGGCCCACGATGCCGATGAGCGCGCCCCACCCGACAGTCGGCCAGAACCTCCGTCCGGCGGCCACGGTGGCGTCCGCGGCGCGAGGGAACAGCCAGACGAACAGGAACCCGAGCAACGCGGCCGAGAGCGTGACCGCGACCCAGAGGTAGATGAGGAACACGATCAGGATCCCGCTGAACAGGTTCCGGATGTTCAATTTCTTGACGTCACCGGTGACGGTGCCCGGGGCGACGTCCGGCTCTTTGCGCGATTTGACGTCTCCGTGCACATGCGCGCCGGCGCGGGTCGTGATGCGACCGTCGAGCGCGACGACGTCGTCGCCCACGCGGCCACTGATCACGACGTCGCCGTGTACGACGAGGACGCTGCCGGAGACGCGCCCCCGAATCGTGACCCGACCGTCAGCGACCCAGATGCGGCCGTTGACGGTGCCGTCGACGGTGACCGGGCCGTCGGCGGACACAACGGGGCCGTTCACCACCTCGTTCGAAGCGACCACCACCCCGCCGCTGATGCTGATACGTCGGTCGTCACGCGAGGATCCGTCTCGCGCAGCACCGTCGGGAGCAGCGAAGATCGCAAACGCGACTGCTGCAAGCGCAATTGCACCGAGCCCCCTGGAGTGCATGCGACGCCCTCTCCCCGGCTGTGCGGGCAAGCCTCCCACGGTGCCTCTCCGAGCGCAACGGGGCCATGGGCGAACCAGTCAGCGGATGCAGCGCGCAAACGACAGCACATGACCGCCCGCGCTGGCACGCCGGACAGCGCGTTCTGGCTCGCCGCGCGAAGTGGCCGAGATGCGGCAGCTCAGCTGCTGAGTGCCTTGGCCTTCGCCTGCTGGAACTCTGCGTCCGTGATGGTGCCGTTTTCCTTGAGGGCCGAGAGCCGCGCGATCTCATCGGCTGCGCTCGGAGCGTTGCCGACCGCGTCTTGGATGTAGGCGCGTCGTGATGCGTCCTGCGCCTGTGCCGCTTCGATCGCGTGCTCGGACATCTTGTGGCCTCGGGCTATGAGATACACGAAGACGCCGAGGTACGGCACCACGATGACGAAGATCACCCAGAGTGCCTTCGCGAATCCACCGAGATCATGGCTGCGGAAGATGTCGCCGAAGACGACGATCAGCAACCAGATCCAGATGAAGAACAGGAAGAAGTACAGGATCTCCAGGAACACCTGTCCGGTGCCCCAGTTCGAGCCGATGACCATCGGGTACCCCCCTCGAGTGTTCGCTGCTCGTTGCCGAGACTACGCAACCGGCGAAGGTGGCTCGGCGCACCTACGGCACGAGCTTCGTGACCGTCCGTCACTTCCAGTCGGGGCGGGCGGTGTCGACATCGCCCGAGGTGTGGATCACGCCGTCGCGCTCGAGCTGTGCGAGCTCGTCGTCGGACAGCCCGCAACGCTCCGCCAGCACCGCGCGCGTGTGCTGCGCGAACCGCGGCGCGGGCCCGCGGACGCCGACGGTGGTGCGGTCGGAGTGGAACGGCGCCCCGGCGACTCGGGCCCCCGGTTCCACCTCCACGAACACGCCGCGCTCCTCGGCCCACGGCGTCTCCGCGAGCTGCTGCACGGTGCGCACCTCCGACACGAGGAAGCCGAACAGCTCGAAGCGCGCTTCCAACGTCGGGAAGTCGGGCACGCGGGCGACGAGCTCGCGCAGGATGCCCCACGCCTGCTCGCGCGACTTCGTGGGCTCGACCACGTCGTCGGAGATGGCCGCCGCGATCTCGACCAGCCGCCCGGTCGGATCACCCATGAACGCCACGTCGGTGCCGTCGGCCACGCGGAAGATCGGGTAGTTCCACGTGTCGGGGATGCGCGGCCCGTCGTACCCGGCGAGGTCGGTGGAGGTCCACTCGTCCGTGTACACGAGCGCCTCGGCCATCGACACGTCGACGTGCTGGCCCGCGCCCGTGCGCTCGCGGTGGAACAGCGCGCTCACGATCGCGGTCACCGCGAGCAGCCCGGGGGTGATGTCGCCGTCGACGTGGGGGCTCTGCTCGGGCGGCGCCTCGCGGAGCCGGGCGTCGAGCTCGACGCGGCCCACCTCGGCCTGCACCATCGCCGCGTAGGCGCGCCGCTGTGACCAGGAGTTGTCGCCACCCCAGCCGTTGATCGAGCAGTAGACCAGGCTCGGCTTCTCGGCGAGGAGCGACGCGTGGTCGAGCCCGTACTGCTCGAGCGAGCCGGGTCGGAAGTTCTCGAGGACCACGTCGCTCGCCAGCGCGAGCTCGCGCGCGAGCGCGGCACCGCGCTCGGTCTTCAGGTCGAGCGACACCGATCGCTTCCCGGCGTTCACCCACGTGAAGTAGACGCTCACGGGGTCGGCGCCGACCTTGGGCTGGAGGAAGCGGATGACGTCGCCGCCGGGCGGTTCCAGCTTCACCACGTCGGCGCCGAGGTCGGCAAGCATGCGCCCGCAGATCGGACCCGAGACGACCTGCGACAGGTCGAGGACGGTGATGCCGTCGAGTGGACGTCCGGTCATGGGTGCGCCGCGGCGCCTTCGGCCCAGGCGTCGCGGTTGGCGCGGCCGCCCTCGACGAGCGGTTCCATCCCCACCTCCGGGTCGGTGAGGACCGGCATCGACATCGTGTCGGTGGCGGCCAGGTCTTCTGCGGAGTCGAAGTCGAAGAGGGTCAGGCGCTCGGACTGGGACCCGGTCATGGTGCGGCTCCTCGGATCGGGCGGACACCTGCACGCCCGCGACCTCGTCGGACAATACCTCTCGATCTTTTTCGGCGCGCGATGTGCGCGGGGTAGGCACCGGTCGGTAAAACATCTACATCGATCGGGATCACGAGACGGGTCGCGGGCGGAGCCGGCGACCGAGGGGGAACATGGACGCACTCAGACATCGCGCTCGCCGGGCAGCCACCGGGCTGG
>DASUAS010000289.1:0-10660 GCA_035763625.1 Acidimicrobiia bacterium | reverse complement strand
CTGCGCATCTACGGAGGGCGCTAGCTCGGAGCCGCGGGCGAGGGGAACGCAGGTAGCACCTCGCGCTCGAACAAGCGGAGGCTCTCCCATGCGAGCTCGGGCGGGGTACCACCGACGAGCGGGTGGAACAACGCGAACGGGAACGGCGCGGCCTGCATCTGCCTCACGAACTCGTCCGGCGTCACGACCCGGTATTGGCCGGCTGCCCGCAGGGCGTCGGTGTCCTCGACCATCCGGTAGCCGTTGGCGGTGTCGTCCTGCGCCTGCCAGGCGCCGTATGCGTTCATCTCGTGCAGGAAGAACGGGGCGAGCTGGTCCCACCCCTTCTCGGCGTCCTCGGCGATGGCGACCACGCTCGTGTCGCCGCCGGCGAAGGGTCCGGGGTCAGGCTTCCCGAGCTTCACCATCTCGTCCCGGTACCAGTCCCACACCTGCGGCTCGGTGGGCATGAAGCCGTCGCCGAGTCTGGCCGCGCGGCGGGCCGCGGGCTCCGAAGCGCCGCCCATCCAGACTTGTGGACCACCCGGTTGGTACGGCGGCGGTGTCACCTGGACCATCCGCCCGCGGTACTCGAAGGGCGCACCGGTGAAGGCCGCCTTCAGCGTCGTGACCGCCTCGGTGACGCGCGCGGGCCGCTGGTTCATCGGCACGTCGAACATCGCGAACTCCTCGCGTGCGTAACCGGCGGCCACGATGAGATCGAGTCGGCCCTGCGTGAGGTTGTCGACGACACACACGTCTTCGGCGAGCCGCAACGGGTCGTGGAACGGTGCGATGAGGGCGGCCACGGTGAAGCGGACGTTGGCGGCCCGCTGAGCCATCGCCGCCACCATCGTGAGCGGGCTGGGTAGGTATCCGTCGGCGGAGCCGTGGTGCTCGGACACCGTCACGTTGACGCAGCCCAGCTCGTCGGCCCACTCGACCATGTCGAGGGCGGCGGCGTAGCGCTCGGCCATCGAGGTCCCACCGATCGGTGGGTTTCGGAAGTCGAATCGTAGGGCGAACATCATGGGCGGGCCTCCAGTACGTGCCGCGAGCATCTGCTCGCTCGGCTACTCGTCGGGTTCGACGCGGATCGATTCGACTTCCGGAACGCCTGAACGTTGACCTCCGAACCCACTGGTCAGCTGTTCGACGGCGACGCGCTCGGCCTCGATCTCGTCGGGCGCCTCGACGGTGAGGGTCACCTGTCGCTGCACTCCGCCGCGGTTCGATTCCATGACCGCGCTCACGCCGAGGGCGCTGGTCTCGAGCGCTCCCTGACCAGGACGAGGTTCGGCACGTCAACGGTCGCGATCACGGTCCACTTCACGGGTGCACCGTAGCCACAGAGACGGCGGTCGCGTGCGCCTCAGTTCGGCCGCTGCGATCGTGAGCATTCGCGTCGGCCGAAAATGCGTCGATCTCGCGCACGCGCCGAGACACACTTGACCCGGGCGAAAGGACACTCGATGGCGCTCGAGCTACGACCGAATTGCGAGAACTGCGACGTCGACCTCCCCGTCGATGCGCCTGACGCGTGCATCTGCACCTACGAGTGCACGTTCTGCGCGCACTGCGTCGACACGGTCCTCGCCAACGTGTGCCCGAACTGCGGCGGGGGCTTCGAGCGGCGACCCATCCGTCCGCGCAACGAATGGCGACCCGGCTTGTCAGCAGTCCTCCAGCCCGCGTCGACGAGTCGCCGCAGCCTCTCGTACACGGCCGCCGATGTCGCCGCGTTCTCCGAGCAACTCCGTGCGATCGCGCCGGAACAACGCTGATGCTGGTCGACATCGTCGTCTACGACGGCATCGACGAGCTCGACGCGCTCGGGCCGCTCGAGGTGCTTCGTAGCGGCGCGACGTTCGGCGCATCGGTCACCGCCCGGCTCGTGACTCCCGCCGAGCGCGACGAAGTGCGCGGCGCATTCGGTCTGCGCTTCCGACCCGACGCTCGTTGGGCGCCGGGTGATGCCGACGTGACCGTCGTGCCGGGCGGTGGCTGGGCCGCGCGCGCCGACATCGGCGCCTGGGGCGAGTACCGCCGCGGGACGCTCCTGGAGTTGATCGCCGACGCCGCGCGTCGAAGCGCGGTGATGGCCGGCGTGTGCACCGGCACGATGCTGCTCGCCCACGCAGGTGTCGTCGGCAGCCGCCGCGCGGCCACGCACCACGCCGCCACGGCCGACCTCGCGGCCACCGGCGCGGACGTCGTTCGCGAGCGCATCGTCGACGAAGGTGACCTCGTGACCAGCGGCGGTGTCACGGCAGGAATCGACCTCGCGCTCTGGTTGCTCGCGCGCGAGTGCTCTGCCGACGTTGCCGCCAAGGTGGCGGCTCGCATGGAACACGCGTGGGTGCGCCAGAGTGGGCCGTGATGCTGAACGCGACTGCATGTCCTGATGTCTGGCGCGCGTAGCGGTTGTGGATGAACATGGGGGCCGTGCGTGGACGAACGGATGCGGACTGATGAACGGACGTCATGCGGGCCGCGTCGCGGTCGAGGTCCTGGAGCGTCACGGCGTCGATGTGATGTTCACGTTGTCGGGTGGGCACCTGTTCGTCCTGTACGACGGTGCGGTGCAGACCGGCTTGCGTCTCGTCGACACCCGACACGAGCAGACGGCGGCGTTCGCCGCCGAAGGTTGGGCGAAGCTCACGCGCCGCCTCGGTTGCGCGGCGCTCACAGCCGGACCGGGTGTGACGAACGGCGTCAGCGCGATGACCGCCGCGTTCATGAACGGCTCGCCGATGGTGGTGATCGGTGGTCGGGCGCCACGGGCCCGCTGGGGCGCGGGGTCGCTCCAGGAGTTGGATCACGTGCCGATCGTCGCCTCGATCACCAAGCGCGCGACGACTGCGGTGTCACCCGAATCGGTCGCCACCGATGTGCACGCCGCATGCGAGGCGGCCCGATCCCCGCACCGTGGACCGGCGTTCGTCGACATCCCCCTCGATGCCTTCGGCATGACGGACGTGCCGGTGCCCGCCCTGTCGCGAGAAGGGTACGACGGGGCTGGGCCTGACCCCGACGTGATCACCCGTGTCGGCGCGCTCGTCGCGGCGGCACAGCGCCCCGTTCTCGTGGTGGGAGGAGACGTGTATTGGGCTCGGGCCGAGGAGGCGATGCGCTCCTTCGTCGAGTCGGCGCATGTACCGGTCGTCGTCAACGGCATGGGTCGGGGGACGCTGCCCGCCGACCATCGGCTCGCGTTCTCGCGGGTGCGCACGGTTGCGCTCCGGGAGGCCGACGTGGTCGTGGTGGCGGGGACGCCGCTCGACTTCCGACTCGCCTTCGGTCGATTCGGGGATGCGGAAGTGGTGCACCTCGTCGACGCGGAGTCGGAGATCGCCGGGCATGCGACGACCGCCGCCACGGTTGTGGGTGATCTGCGCCGCACCTTCGCCGCGCTCGCCGACATCGGTGGTGGCCACCACGACGATTGGATCGTGCGGCTGCGAGACGAGGAACGGGCTGTGCGCGACGCGGAGCGCGTGGGGTTCGAAGCTGACACGACGCCGATCAAGCCAACGCGCATCTATGGGGAACTACAAAAACGACTCGCCCGCGACGCGATCGTGATCGGTGACGGCGGTGACTTCGTGTCCTACGCGGGCAAGTACGTCGACAGCTACTTGCCGGGTACCTTCCTCGATCCGGGTCCGTATGGATGCCTGGGCGTGGGCCCCGGCTACGCGCTCGCGGCCGGGC
Source organism: Acidimicrobiia bacterium (assembly GCA_035763625.1). Lineage (GTDB taxonomy): Bacteria > Actinomycetota > Acidimicrobiia > IMCC26256 > DASPTH01 > DASUAS01. Next base: position 6,967 of record DASUAS010000289.1, on the reverse strand, counting down.
TCGCTCATCCCGACCGGCAGATCGTGTTGCTGCTCGGTGACGGCGCCGCGGGGTTCTCCCTCGGCGACTTCGACTCGCTCGTACGGCACGGTGTGAACGTCACTGCGATCGTCGGCAACAACGGAATCTGGGGGCTCGAGAAGCACCCGATGCGGATGCTCTTCGGTTACGACGTCGTGGCCGAGCTCCGGCCTGGAACTCGCTACGACCGGGTCGTCGAAGCCTTGGGTGGTCGCGGTGAGTTGGTCGAGGAGCCGGCTCAGCTGGGACCCGCGCTCGACCGGGCGTTCGCGGCCGATGGCGTCACGCTCGTGAACGTGCTCACCGACCCCGCCGACGCCTACCCGCGGTCGAGCAGCCTTGCCTGACGAATTGCACCAGTACGCCGCGTCGCGAGTGGTCACGGAGACGCGAATCGCCGTCGACCGCCGACCCCTGCGGTCCGCGCCGATTCCTAGATGGGTACCGCGATGCCGGTGGGCTGCTCCAACCGCATCGCCAGGCGGCGTGCCTCGCGCGCGATTCCCGAGACCGAGCGCACGCGCCCGCTCTCCACGTCGTGTCGCACCGAGGTCACGACGCTGCGCCACCGCTCGATCTGCTCCTGCTCGACCCTCGTCGCTCCCGCGGGGAGCCGAAGGCCGGCGTGGTCGGTGGCCTCGTCGAGGTCGTCGAGCAGCCCGGCAAGCGGAAGGCCGTCACGGGAGGCCTGCTCGACCGCGTCGGCGAGGACGACCAACATCCCCAATCCCGGGTTCGATGAGCTGGTCCGGTCCACGATCAGGACGGTAGGCCCGGTCCGCTGAACCGCAGATGAAACCGGCGCAGCTCCGGAGGTCGAGCCAACTGAACGCCCGGTGGTACCACTGTGTGATGCCGGTCGAGCCGTCCGCCGTCCGGGGCGACGCCGACTCGGCCCGGACCCGGCGAAGCATCCGCGTGGTGTGCGCAGCGGTCTACGTCGTGGCGTTCGTCGGCACCGTCGCGTTGTGGGGGTTCCCCGCTTCACGTGACCGAGTGGTGATCTGGGTCGTCGCCGGGCTCCTCATCGCCGCGGCTGGGCGCCCGAACGGACTCTCCCGGCTCCTCGTCGACTTCCTGCCCGTGATCGTCTTCCTGTACGCGTACGACCTTCTTCGAGGCGGCGCCGACCAGCTCTTCACGCACGTGTACACACTGCCGCAACTGCGCGTCGACGAGTGGCTGGCCGGAGGAACCGCGCCGACGCTCACGCTGCAGCATGCGCTGTGGACCGCGGGCCACCCGCATGTCTGGGACTACGTGGCCATCGCGGTGTACCTCACGTACTTCGTCGTACCGATCACCATCGCCGCGCTGCTCTGGTACAAGGTGCCCGCGTTGTTCGTGCGCTACGTGAGCCTCTGGATCGGCCTCTCGTTCGCCGCCCTGATCACGTATGCCGTGTACCCCGCCTCGCCGCCGTGGTTGGCGAGTCGACACGACCTCCTTCCGCACGTCGTCCGCATCGTTCCCAAGCTGACCCGAGCACTGGGTGTCAACCTGTCGCGGGTGATGGGCTCGCAGAAGTACGTGAACAAGGTTGCGGCGGTGCCGTCGTTGCACGCGGCGACCGCCCTGCTCATCGCGCTGTTCTTCTGGTCGCGCACCACGCGGTGGCGCTGGCTGTTGGTGCTCTACCCGGTCGCCATGGCGGTGTCGCTCGTCTACCTCGGTGAGCACTACGTGTCCGACGTCCTGCTCGGCTGGCTCTACGCCATCGTGGTCTTCGTCGTCGGCAACCGTCTCTACGACCGGTACGCCGTCCGGCGATCAAAACGGGCCGAGATGGCCTAGTTTCGAGGACGTGAAGTCTCCGCCGGTGCCGATCCTGACTCCCGGGGAGGGCGCGGGTGCCCTGGGTGCGTCCGCCGGCGTCCCTGTCCGCATCAAGCACGACCTGTGGCGGTTCCGGTGGGTGATCGCGTGGGCTCTCGGCGTCGCGCTCTTCGTCGTGCTCGTGGGCTTCCCGGGTTCGCGTGCCCAGATCTTCGCGGTCGTCGGTGTCGGCCTGCTGGCCTCGGGCGCCGCGTCGCCATCGGGTACGCGTTGGAAGCGCGTCGTCATCGACTGGCTTCCGTTCTATGCGCTCCTCACCCTCTACGACTTCTTGCGTGGTTCTGCCGACAATTGGTTGCTCCCGCATGCTCTGCCGCAGATCAAGATCGACGAGTGGCTGTTCGGAGGGACCGCTCCGACGGTGACCTTGCAGCACTGGCTCTACACACCAGGGGTCGCACACCCGTGGGACTACGCCGCGTTCGCGGTGTACATGACGCACTTCGTCGTGCCGTTCATCGTGGCGGGAGTGTTGTGGAAGTACGCGCACGAACGGTTCCGCCGGTTCGCGTGGTTGTTCGTGCTCCTGACCTTCGCCGCGCTCGTGACCTACGCCCTGTACCCGGCGGTCCCACCGTGGATGGCGAGCCAGAACGGCTTCCTGCCGCCCACCGCGAAGATCATCGACGAGATGTGGACTCATGTGCGCTTCGGCAACGGCTCGGGGATCTTCTCCGGAACGGGCCACTTCGCCGATCCGGTCGCGGCGGTCCCGTCCCTGCACGCGGCCTACCCGCTGCTCCTGGTCCTCTTCTTCTGGAAGTCCGCGGGCCGGTGGCGCTGGCTGTTGGCGCTCTACCCGCTGGCCATGGCACTGACGCTGGTGTACACCGGCGAGCACTTCGTGATCGATGTGCTGCTCGGGTGGATGTACGCGACGGTGGTGTTCGTCGTGGGCAACCGGTTGTTCGACGCCTATGAGATTCGCCGAGCCGCGCGGGCACGTCTGCGCTTGGCGCGCTCCGACGCGATGGTGCCCGCGTAGCGCGCGTCAGCAGTCCGGCGCCGCGATCGTGCCGTCGGTCATCACCGTGCGACAGATGGTTGCGTTCGCGAGCTGCGACGGCGTGACTCGCGCCCCGGTGAGGTCGGCACCGGTGAGATCGACATCGGTGAGGTTGGCATGCCGCAGATCGCTGCTGGCGAGGTTCGCATAGCTGAGCGTTGCGTGCGCGAGGTCGGCGTGCGTGAGTCGCGCGCCGACGAGAGACGCGCCGCTGAGGTCGGCGCGGTGCAGGTCCACGTTGGTGAGATCGGCATGGTCGAAGTCGGCGTCGAAGAGCCCTGCCGCTGACAGCGCCGCACCGCGCATGTAGTTGCCGGAGCACGGTGCTCCTGGTTGGATCGGGCAGGCGCCGATGCGCGAGCTCTCCGTCCCCGCGCAGCCGGCGACGAAGATCGCGAGTGAGAGCACGAGGCCCACTGCGGCCGCCGCGGTCCACACCGGTCGGGACCCACGGTCGGTGGTGACGGCCCGCGCGATCACGCGTGGTCACTCCTCGTGGCGGGCCGGAGGATGGCCACACCGTCGACGGTCGCAACGCGGTGCCAGCCGCCGTCGCGCAGGAACCGCTCGAACCGGGGGAAGCGGGACGGCGGCGCGAAGTGTGCGTGGCGCTGGTCGGCGGTCGACATGTCGACCACGAGGGCGGCCGGAGTCCGGTGAAGATCGCGGTAGAAGAGATCGGCGGCGCCAGGGGTGGCGTAGCGCGCACCGACGCGACTCGGCGGTCGGCCTCCGGAGACGCCGGTCACGAACCCGGTGGTCGCGAACCGGGTCGCGGGGAGACGGCCAGAGCTCCAGTAGACCTCGGGTGCCTGGCCCCACACGAGAACCCGTTGATCCGGCGAGGTGTGCGCGCGGACGTACGTCGCGACGTCGAGCGCGATCTTCGTGTCGCGGTTGTCGCCGTTCGTGAACGCCGGGATCACGAACCACGCGGTCACCGCGACCGCGAGCACGGTGACGATCGGGAGGACCCGTCGACGTCGCTCGTGATCGAACGAGCTGAGCGCTCGGGTCGCGAGAAGGGCGACGGGCGGGAGGAGTTGGAGGTAGTAGTGGGGGAAGAAGCGGAAGCCGAGCGACACCGCCACCATCCCCGACAGGAGCCAGAGCCAGAGGTCGGCGTCCGCGCGACGGTGACCCCATGCCCACGGCAGCAGCACGAGGAGGGCCGCGCTCCCGAGAAGGAACCACGCGGTGCGCGCCACGCCGTTCGAGAACGCATAACCGATCGCGCCGCTCACGTCGGCGTATCCGGCGTTTGCGGTGAACACCCAGCGGACGAAGTCGTGGGGGCCGAACAGGATCGCCGCAACGATGATCGGTACGACGAAGGCGGCGCCGAGGACCGCGAGACCGCGGCCTCGGCGCGTCCGCCACGCGAGCACGGCGAGGGGCAGGACCGCGAGCGCGGCGGTCTGCTTGGTGAGCGTCGCGACCGCGAGCGCGACGCCCGCGGGACCCGGTCGGTCGCGCACCGCGAGGAGGAAGGCGGCGGTCATGAGAGGGAGCATGAAGATCTCGAAGTTCGCGGCCTGCGCGTCGGCGGGGGCGAACGCGACCGTCGCGAGCAGGTAACCGACACCGGCGACGAGAGGGGCCTGCTTCCAGGTGAACCGTCGGCGGGCCTCGACCGCCAGGAGGAGCGCGGTCGCGGCCTGGGCCAGCACCGCGAGGAACCGCACCGACGCCAGGCCGTCGGATCCGGTGACGCGGAAGACGGCCGCGTAGAGGTACGGGACCACCGGGGGCTTGCGGTCGACGCTGTCGACGTAGAGCGCTCCGCCGTGGTTCAGGACCTGGGCCTGGGTCGCGAGATAGGCCTCGTCGGAGTTGAAGACGCGGTCGGAGAAGCCGGGCAGCCGCAGCACCAGCGTCAGACCCAGCAGCAGGGCCAGGAGGAGACCGACCGACACCGCCGCCGACCGCGGACGCGCGCCGTCGGACGCACGTCGACCGCTTCCGTCTTCTTCCCGGGCGTACGTTTGGCGCCCTGTGACCGTCGCCCCACTCACCAGCACATGATTGCGCGGATCGCTCGACCGGCGTTGCTCGCCCTTCCCATCGCCTTGGCCTTCGCGGCGTTCGCACCGGCTTCCCATGCTCGGCCGCACCCCGCCCCGCCGACCCCCGCCTACTCCCCGCCGCCGAGCGAGGAGTCGCCCTACAGCCACGCCGACAATTTCTGCGTCCGATCGGCCAACCGGTTCGATGCGGTCACCTCCACCGAGCCTCCGCTGCGCTCGCAGCCGGCGGTGGTCGTCTGGCTCACCGCCGGCGTCGGCGGTGGGCCGGCGAGCGAGGACGGCGACGTCGAGACGTTCGCGCGTCTCGTCGATCGCTGTGGCGGCATCGGTGGCCGACCACTCGACGTTCACGTGGTCCACACGAGCGACGACCCGGCCGTCGACTGCGCCGAAGTGGTCGGCCGGTACCACCCGGTGATGGTGGTGGCGACGTCCCTGCCGCCCGCGTGGTCGTGCATCGTCCACGATCAGCGCACGATCCTGGTGACCGGGTCCGACGTGTCGAACGCCGACCTCACCGGCGCGGGCGGTCGGCTCGTCGCGACCGGCTCGAGCGAGGGCGTGGAGCAGGCGCGTCTGCTCGCGCTGGTCGACAGCGGGCGCCTCAGCGGCCGGAAGGTGGCGATCGTCGCCGGGAACGACGCCACCGCGAGCGAGTTCCGCCGATCCGCGGTGGCGGCGCTCGCCACCAAGCACATCCGGCCGGTTTCGGTCGCCGACGCCGACGCGGTGCTCGTACCCACCCTCGAGCTCGGTGCGCTCCCGCTGCTCTCGTCGTCGACGACACCCACGTCGTCCCAACCACTCGACGTCTACTCGTTCGGTACCGCTGACGCGTCGGTGCCCGCCGCGCTCGAGGCGCAGCCGGCGAGCAGCGCGCGGCTCTTGCGCTCGGTGCGGCTCTACGCGTTCTCGCCCGTCGCCGATCGGGCGTACCGGGCCAGCCAGTCGCCCAACACGTTCTCGGGCATGTGCAACCGCGCGGCCGTCGACGAAGACGGAGCGCGCGGCCTGACGACCACCACGACGACCGAGCCCCGACCGCCGTTGAGCGCCTCCTACCTCACCACCTCCTAGGTGTGCCAGATGAGCCGCATCGTGGCCCGCGGCTTGTTCTCGGCCGGGCCCACGCTCGACCAACGCGGGGTGATCACCGCGCTGCACCGCCTGCCCTACCTCGACCAGGCTGCACCCGGTGGCACTCCCAAACCGCGCCCGAACCAGGTCGTGAACGAACCCGTGCGGCGGATCGAGCAGACGGTCGTGCTCGACCAGGTGCAGTCCGGCTGTCCGTCCGCGAGCCAACCGACGACGACGACCACGACAGCTGCCGCGGCCGTCCTGTGCTGGCTGCCGGCACCCGGATGGGACGACGGGGGAGTGGTCGTGAACGTGCCGCTCCCGCCGACGGAAGTCACGGTCAGCCACTGAGCGCGGCACCGCCCGCCTCGACCGCGACCATCGCCCCAGCCTCGCGCGTGCATCGGAGCCCGGCCCCGACGAAAGCCACGAGCAGGCCGACGGGGGCGATGTACGTGAGGAGCACTCGCAGCAGCGCGTCGGCGACACCGGCGTTCACGGCCAAGGGGAGCTTGAGCGCCGCGAGCATGATGACCGACTGGATCCACACCACCGCGCTGAGTGCGTTGAGCCGGTCGGTGGCGAACAGGGGCAGGCCCCATGCGGCGTACCACGGGTACGCGTACTCGGCCGCGACCGGATACGCGGCGAGCGACACCCCGACCGCGTCGTCGGGCCGGCCGCGCCGCGCCGTGCGCCAGCCCAGGCCGAACGCGAGGACGAGCACGGCCACCAGACCGACGTAGAAGAACCCCGCGAGCGTCCCGTTGGAGGCGAGCGGATCGGCGACGTTCCTCCACGCGTCGTGTCGCAGGAGCCGGTCGACGATGCCGTTCCAGGGCGACGCGTTGGTGACCGTCTTGTCGGCGCCGGTCAGCACGTGCGATGCGCTCACGACGACCGGCAGGTACCCGGCGAGCACGACCGCAGCCGCAGCTCCGAGGACCTTCGCCGCCATGCGCCGGTGGCCGTGGCGCCACACCCAGAACAACAAGCC
>DASUAS010000288.1:0-10117 GCA_035763625.1 Acidimicrobiia bacterium | reverse complement strand
GCCCGGCGTTCGAACAGTGCCTTCGGCAAACTCCGGCGGGCGGTGCGCCGGCGTCCGGCGCGGTCGCGCCGTTCGGCAGACTCCTCCGCCAGGGGGACGGTCGCGTCAGGCGGGGAGGCCTTGGCGGACGGGAGCCGGTGAGGGCCGTGTCGTGGTGACGGGGGGCGTGTGCGCGGGCGCGGGGAGGGGGGACGGGTCGGGGGGGACGGAGACGACGGGGCGTTGGGCGTGGTGTTGCACGAAGCGCTGCACGGGTCCGTTCGACCACAGGCCGAGATGGTGGTGGTGGTCGGCTCCGATCACGATGCACGAAGCACCGGCGGAACGGGCGAGGCGGAGCAGCGCGGGTCCCGGGCGCCCGCTGACGATGGCGGTGCGGTACGGGACCGCGTGCGTGCGCAGCGCCTCGGTCCACGGGCCCCGCAGGTTCCGGCTGCGCTCGCTGCGGAGCCGGTCGGTGTCGATCTGCAACGCGGCCAGCACCCACTCCAACACGGGCGAGAAGGCATAGGCGACGATCACCGTCGCGCCCGTCGCCGCCGCCTCACTCGCAGCCCAGTGCAGCGCCGCCCGCGCCGGCGGCGTGTCGTCGTAGCCCACCACGATCGGTTCCACGGTCAGGCTCCCCTCGTCGAGCGCGACGTGCGACCGGCGGCGGGTGCGAGCTCGATGCTGTCGGGGGTGGTGGCGTCGAGGCGCCGGACCAGCTCGTCGATCGCGTCGGCCTCCCGGAACACGTAGCCCGTGCGCAGGAGCACGAGCGGGACGGCGGGGTCGGCGAACCCCTCCCACTTCCGCTGCCACCGGCACGCGCGCGCCCCCGACGAGGCGACGGGTCGGTGCGCGAGCGCCTCGACGACCTGACGATCGCCGAGGTCGAGGTGGTCCTGCCAGTGAGCGCGGAACAGCGCGGCGCGCAGCCGATGGGCCTCGCAGCCGTCGACCTGGGCGAGCGCCGCGATCGCGAGCGACGGGTCGAAGGGCTCGTCGGCCCCGGGGGTGGCCACCGCGGCGCGGACCGAGGAGATCGGGTGCCCGGGGTCGTGGCTGCCCGGGCGGACGCAGGCGACGCCGATGATCCGACTCCCGCGTGACCGCCGTCCGTCGGCGTGCACGGCTCTCCACGCCACCGGGGTGCCGCGCGCCACGAGCGCGTCGACGAACTGGCTCGCCATCCGGCTCAGCGGGCACGCGAAGTCGCCGTACACCACCAACTCGTCCATCACGATTCCTTCGTGTCGTTCGCGACCGGGTCGCTCCGACTCGGAAGCGCCGGCCACTCGTATGTACACTGCAATTATTAGTACTAGCACACGAGTAGAGGTGTGGTTCGGAGGCCGACATGGCGAGATGCTCAGTGCTCCTGCCCGAGGTGCCCGTCTCGACGGTCGCCGCGTATCTCGACGCGGGCGGAGGGCGTGGCCTCGAACGCGCCCGGTCGATCGGACCCGACGGCGTGATCGAGGCGATCCAGCGCTCGGGGCTGCGCGGGCGCGGCGGCGCCGGCTTTCCGACCGGGCGGAAGTGGGACAGCGTGCGCCGGGCGCCCGGCACCACCAAGTACGTGGTGTGCAACGCGGCCGCGGGTGAGCCGGGAACCTTCAAGGACCGAGCGATCCTGCGCGCCAACCCCTACCAGGTCGTCGAGGGGCTCGCGGTGGCCGCGTGCGCGATCGGTGCCGGCGAGGTCTTCCTGGCGCTGAAGGCGAGCTTCGAACGCGAGCGTGACGCGGTGATCGCCGCGGCCCAGGAGCTCGAAGCGGTCGGAGTGCTCTCCGATCTGACCGTGACCATCGTGAGCGGGCCCGAGGAGTACCTCTACGGCGAGGAGTCGGCGCTGCTCGAGGTGATCGAAGGCCGGGAGCCACTCCCTCGTCAGATGCCGCCGTACCTGCACGGACTGTTCGCCACCTCACCGCAGCTCGGCTGGCACTCGCACGAACCGGAGCGCGGGCACCGGCGCGGCGACGAGTCGAACCCGACGCTGGTCAACAACGTCGAGACGCTGGCCAACGCCGCCCACATCCTGGCGCGCGGTCCCGAGTGGTTCCGGTCGATGGGGACCGAGGAGTCGCCCGGGACCGTCGTCGCCACCGTCGTCGGCGACGTGCTGCGCCCCGGCGTCGTGGAGGTCGAGCTCGGCACACCGCTGCGGGAGGTCATCGACGAACGCGGCGGGGTGGGACCCGATCGTCGGATCAAGGCGGTGTTCTCCGGGGTGACGAACGCGGTGCTCCCCGGCACGAAGATCGACGTGCCCCTCGCCCACGAGCCCATGTCCCGCGCCGGCACCGGCATGGGCGCGGCGGGATTCATCGTGTACGACGACACGGCCTGCATGGTCGATGTGGCACGCGTGTTCTCGCGGTTCCTCTGGGTGGAGTCCTGTGGTCAGTGCCCTGCGTGCAAGCTCGGTACCGGGCGCATCGCCGACTCGCTGGAGGCCCTGGCCCACCGGAAGCACGAGTTCTCGGCGCTCTCGGCGCTCCATCGCCGTCTCCGCACCGTGACCGACGGCAATCGCTGCTTCCTCCCGGTCGAGGCGCAGCAGGTGGTCGGCAGCGTGCTCCGGACCTTCTCCGAGGACGTGGTGGCCCACGTGGAGGGAACGTGTTCGCTGCGCCACGACATCGTGCTCCCGAAGCTCAAGAACCTCGAGGACGGAGTCGCGCACTACGACGAGCGCCAGTCCCGCAAGCGGCCCGACTGGACCTACGCCGCGTGAGCCGACACCGACGCCCGGGCTCTCGAAATCAGTGTCATGTACACTCTTTTCCCATGGCGACGGTTGCACGGAGGGCGCAGCCCGGCGACGCTGACGACATCGACGCGCTGACCGAGGCGTTGGCCGGGGTGTCGCGCACGCTCATGGGGGTGACCGCCCGTTCGCTCGGTGCCGTCGACGTGGAGGTCACGCTGGTGCAGTTCCGTGCCCTGGTGGTGCTGCGCACCGCGGGGTCGCGCAACCTCGGTCAGATGGCGGACGCGCTCGGGATCCAGAGCTCGAGCATGAGTCGCCTCGGCGACCGTCTGTTCGCCAAGGGCCTGATCGATCGCCGGACGAGCCCCACCGACCGGCGCGAAGTCGCGCTCGCGCTCACGCTCGAGGGGCGGCGCATGGTCGACCGCGTGTTGCAGCGCCGTCGTCGCGAGATCGCGAAGATCGTGTCCGACATCCCGTCACCGCAGCGACGGGTGCTGATCGATGCGTTGCGACGCTTCTCGGAGGCCGCCGGTGAGGGCGGGGCGGGCGGGGCGCCCGAGGGGTCGTTGGGGTTCGCGACGGTCTGAGTCGGCGGTCAGGACCGGGCGAGCGTCGAGTGCTCCGCCGCGGCGGCGATGGTGGCGTCGAGGTGGTCATCGGTGTGGGCGAGGCTCACGAAGAACGTCTCGTAGCCGCTGGGGGCGAGGTAGTGGCCGCGGGACAGGAGGTGGTGGAAGAGGCGCGCGTACTCGGCGTGGTCGGCCTGCTGCGCCGCTTCGTAGTTCGTGATCGGCGTGGGTGAGAAGAAGAGGCCGGTGAGGGTGCCCACTCGGGTCACCTGGGCTTCGGGGAGGGCCTGGGCGAGACCGTCGGCGAAGCGGGTCGCCTTGCGCTCGAGGTCGGCGTAGCTCTCGTCGGTGAGCTCGTTGAGGACGGCGAGGCCGGCGGCGGTCGCGAGCGGGTTCCCGCTCAGCGTGCCGGCCTGGTACACGGGACCGAGCGGCGCGAGCTGGTCCATGATCTCGGCCCGGCCGCCGACCGCGGCGAGCGGGAGGCCACCACCCGCGACCTTGCCGAACATCGAGAGATCGGGGGTGATCCCGTAGCGCCCCTGCGCGCCGGCGGGTCCGAGCCGGAAGCCGGTGATGACCTCGTCGCAGATCAGCAGCGCGCCGGCATCGGTGCAGCGACGGCGCAGCCCGTCGAGGAAGCCGTCGGCCGGCGGCACGAGGCCCATGTTGGCGGCGACCGGCTCCACGATCACCGCCGCGAGGTCGGCGCCGTAGCGGTCGAAGGCCGTGTCGAGCGCGGCCTCGTCGTTGTACGGGACGACCACGGTGTCGGCCACGGTGCCCTCGGTGACGCCGGCCGACCCCGGGAGGCCGAGGGTGGCGACCCCGCTGCCGGCGGCGACGAGCAGCGCGTCGACGTGACCGTGGTAGCAGCCCGCGAACTTCAGCATCTTCGGGCGCCCGGTGGCGCCGCGCGCCAGGCGCACCGCGGTCATGGCGGCCTCGGTGCCCGACGACACCAGCCGCACCTTGTCGACCGCGGGCACACGCTCGGCGATCGCCTCCGCCAGTTCGACCTCGCGCTCGGTGGGGGCGCCGTACGACGTGCCGGCTGCCGCAGCGCGCTGCACCGCGTCGACGACCGCCGGATGCGCATGCCCGAGGATCGACGCGCCCCACGACTGCACGTAGTCCACGTAGCGGTTGCCGTCGGTGTCGACGAGGTACGGACCATCGGCCGACGCGACGAAGAACGGCTCGCCCCCGACCGACGCGAACGAACGGACCGGCGAATCGACCCCACCGGGGATGACCGCCTGGGCGCGCTCGAACCGCGAGCTCGGCGGGCGGCGACTCACGAGAGACGACTCACGAAAGGCGTTCGGCGAGCTCGCGCGCGAAGTAGGTGAGCACGAAGTCGGCGCCGGCGCGCTTGATCGAGGTGAGCGACTCGAGCGCGGCCGCGTCGCCGTCGAGCCAGCCGTTGGCCGCGGCCGCCTTGAGCATCGCGTACTCGCCGCTCACGTGGTACGCCGCCACCGGCACGTCGAACGAGTCGCGCAGCGCGCGCACGATGTCGAGGTAGGGCAGCGCCGGCTTGACCATGACCATGTCGGCACCCTCGGACACGTCGAGCGCGGTCTCGTCGAGCGCTTCGCGTGCGTTGGGCGGATCCATCTGGTAGCCGCGGCGGTCGCCGAACTGCGGTGCGCACTCGGCTGCGTCACGGAAGGGCCCGTAGAACACCGACGCGTACTTCGCCGCGTAGGCGAGGATCGCCGCGTCGTCGTGGCCGCTGCCGTCGAGTGCGGTGCGGATCGCCGCGACCTGGCCGTCCATCATCCCCGACGGCGCGATCACGTCGGCGCCGGCGTCGGCCTGCGCGACGGCGATCGACGCGTAGCGGTCGAGGGTGGCGTCGTTGTCGACCTCCCCCGCGTCGGTGAGCAGACCGCAGTGGCCGTGGTCGGTGTACTCGTCGAGGCAGTCGTCGGTCATGAGGACGAGCGAGTCGCCGACCTCGTCGCGCAGGTTGCGCAGCGCCACCTGCACCACGCCGTCGGGCGCGTCGGCGCCCGAGCCGCGGGCGTCCTTGACCGCCGGCACCCCGAAGAGGATGACGGCCGGAACACCGAGATCGCCGAGGACCCGCACCTCCTTGCGGAGGCTCTCCTGCGTGTGCTGCACGACGCCGGGCATCGACGCGATGGGTTCCGGCGCGTCGAGCCCCTCCTTGACGAACAGCGGCGCGACCAGGTCGTCGACCGAGAGCCGGGCCTCGGCCACCAGCCGTCGCATCGCAGGCGTGCGACGGAGCCGGCGCATGCGCCGTGCGGGGAACGTCACGACCCCAGGCTACCGCCGCCCCCACCTTCACCTTTTGGCGTTGCTCGTGTGCCGCAACGGCACACCAGCAACGCCGAATGCGGAGAGGAGGGTGGCGACGACGCCGTCGATGGAGTGCTCGTCGGCCTCGGCGTCGACGTGGAGGCCGTGTCGCGCCGCGGTGGCGGAGGTGACCGGGCCGATCGTGACGACCTTCGGGGACGGATCGGGGAACGGGGCGACCTGGGCGCAGAAGTTCTCGACGGTCGACGACGACGTGAACGTCACCGCGTCGAACCGACCCTCCGCGATGCGCGCGAGGACCGCGGGATCGGGCGTGGCGGGCCGCGTCTCGTAGACGGGGAGGACGGCGACCTCGTAGCCGCGCGCCCTGAGCCCGTCGGGGAGGATGTCGCGGGCGACGGCGGCGCGCGCGAGCAGGACCCGCTCGCCGGGCGCGGCCGGATCGGGGAAGGCGTCGAGCAGCGACTCGGCCACGAAGCGCTCCGGCACGAGGTCGGCGCGCAGCCCGGACCGCGCCAGGGCCCGCTCGGTGCCGGGTCCGATGACGGCGATGCGCAGCCCGGCCAGGGCGCGCGCGTCGAGGTCGGCCGCCGCGAGGCCGTCGTCGAAGAAGGCGCGGACACCGTTGGCCGAGGTGAAGACCAGCCAGCCGAAGTCCGAGAGGGCGGGCAGCGTGAACCCCCGCGGCGCGATCTCGATCGCGGGGAGCTCCAGCACCTCGGCGCCGAGCTCCTCGAGCCGTGCGCTCAGCACGCTCGCCTGCTCGCGCGCCCGGGTGACGACGACGGTGCGGCCGAACAGCGGCCGGCGTTCGAACCAGGCGAGGTCGAGCGCGGCGATCTCGCCGACGACGATCGCGCTCGGTGACTTGATCCCGGCGTCGGCGACGGAGGCGAGCGTCGCCCGCACGGTGTGCTGGTCGGGACGGGTCCCGTTGCGCACCGCCGCGACCGGCGTCTCCGGCGGGAGGCCGCCCGCGACGAGACGACGGGCGATCTCACCGATGCGGCCCACGCCCATCAGGATCACGAGCGTGCCGCCGGCGCGCGCCAGCGCGCCCCAGTCGACGTCGGTGCGGTCCTTCGCCGGGTCCTCGTGGCCGGTGACCACGGTGAAGTGCGTGGACACGCCGCGGTGGGTGACCGGGATGCCCGCGTACGCCGGTGCGGCGATCGCGCTGGTGATGCCGGGCACGACCTCGAACGGGATGCCGGCGGCCGCGAGCGCCTCCGCCTCTTCGCCGCCCCTCCCGAACACGAACGGATCGCCACCCTTCAGCCGCACGACGCACCCGGCGCGGCGGCCCGTCTCGACCAGCACCCGGTTGATCTCGTCCTGCGTGAGGTCGACCTGTCCGGGTGCCTTGCCCGCGGTGACGAGCTCGGCGCCGTCGGGCGCCAGCGCGAGCAGGGCGGGCGACGCGAGCCGGTCGAACACCACCACGTCGGCGCGCCCGAGGAGCTCGGCGCCGCGGACCGTGAGCAGCCCGGGATCCCCGGGCCCCGCACCCACCAGGTAGACGGTCACGCGCCACCTCGTGGCGGCGAGCTGTCCTCGAGCAGCGACCGGCCGCCGCGCTCCATCAGCTCGGCCGCGACCGCGCGGCCCGCCACCACCGGATCCGCGTCACGTGCGGTCGCCCGCAGCACCACGTGGCCGTCGGTCGCGGCGAGCAGCGCCTCGACCGCCACGCCGTCGTCATCCACGTGCGCCAGCGCGCCGCACGGCAGATCGCAGCCCCCACCGAGCTCGGCGAGGTACGCGCGCTCGGCGTCGACCGCGGCGTGGACGCGCACTTCGTCGATCGCGAGCACACGGGTGAGGGTGTCGTCGTCGTCGTCACGACACTCGACGGCCAGCGCGCCCTGCGCGACCTGCGGGAGCACGACCGACGGGTCGAGGTACTCGTCGATCCGGTCGTCGAGGCCCAGCCGCACCAGCGCGGCGGCGGCCACCACGACCGCGTCGAAGTCGGCGGCGCGTGCGAGTCGCGTCGCGATGTTGCCGCGCAACTCGGCGAAGGTGAGGTCGGGCCGCAACGCGACCAGCTGCGCGCGCCGGCGCACCGAGCCGGTCGCGACGCGAGCACCGGCGGGGAGCGCGTCGAAGGTCGAGCCGACGAGCGCGTCGCGCGGGTCGGCGCGCTCCGGTGTCGCCGCCAGCACCAGCCCCTCGGGCGTGTCGGACGCGGGCAGGTCCTTGGCCGAGTGCACCGCGAGGTCGGCGCGTCCGTCGATCACCGCCTGCTGCACCTCCTTCACGAAGATGCCGGTGCCACCGACCGCGTGGATCGGGACGTCGGCACGCCGATCCCCCGAGGTCGACACCACCACCAGCTCGGTGTCGGCGCCGAGCAACGTGGCCACGCGCGAGGCCTGCCACCGCGCCAGCTCGCTGCCACGCGTCGCCACGCGCAGCGCGCGGTGCATCAGAGGTCGGGATCAGGGACGTCGAGCCCGAACAGCTCGACCAGTGCGTCGCCGTAGAGCTCGCCGCGCGCCGAGCCGGCGGCGTCTTTCACCCGCACCGTCGGCTCGTGCAAGACCTTGTTCACGATGCTGCGGGTGAGCTGTTCGACGGCTTCGCGCGCCGCGGGGTCGAGCGCGTCGAGCTTGGCCCGGTGGCGCTCGAGCTCGAGCAGGCGTACGTCGTCGACGTGCGCGCGCAACGCGGTGATGATCGGTGCGACCTCGCGAACGGTGCGTTCGACGCGGTGGCGGTCGAGCTCCTCGGCGATGATCTCGCGGACGTGGCCGATCTCCTGACGCCGCTGCGCGAGCGACTGCTCGCCGAAGGCACGGAGGTCGTCGATGTCGAGCAGGGTCACCCCGAACACCTCGCCGGCACCGGGATCGATGTTGCGGGGTACGCCGATGTCGACGACCAGCAGCGCGCGCCCGTCGCGGGTCTGCATGACCGCTTCGATCGCGCTCCGTTCGACGAGGAGGTCCTGGGCGCCGGTGGACGCGAGCAGGACGTCGCACGAATCGAGCGCGCCGGGGATCTCGTCGAGCGTGATGGCGCGACCACCGACGCGGGTCGCGAGCTCGTGGGCCTTGTCGGCGGTGCGATTGGCGACGACGATCTCCTCGACGCCCGCGCCGGCCAACGCGAGGGCCATCCCCTCGCCCATGGCGCCGGCTCCGAGCACGAGCACCCGCCGGTCGTCGAGTGAACCCAGGCGGCTCGTGGCCAGGGCCACCGCCGCCGACGAGACCGACACCGCGTGCCGACCGATGGCGGTCTCGGTGCGGGCGCGCTTGCCCACCTCGACCGCGTGGCGGAACGTGCGCGACAGCGCCGGGCCGCTCGCGGCCTCGCGCTCGGCCGCGTTCCACGCCTCGCGCACCTGGCCGAGGATCTCGCCCTCGCCGATGATCATCGAGTCGAGCCCCGCCGCGACCCCGAAGAGGTGCGCGACCGCGGCGTCGTCGTGGTACGTGTAGAGGAGGTCGGCGAACTCGTCGGGGTCGACGCCCGAGGAGTCGGCGAGGAAGTCGCGCACCTCCTGCATGGCCGGGTGGAAGAGCGTGGCCTTCGCGTACACCTCGGTGCGGTTGCACGTGGAGAGCAGCACCACCTCGGCCAGGTGCTCGGCCCCGCTGAGCGCCTGCAACGCCTTGGGCAGCGTCTCGGGCGCGACGGAGATGCGTTCGAGGACACCAATCGGCACCGTGCGGTGGTTGAGGCCGACTACGACCAGAGACATGCCCGGAGGATCTCCTTGGCTTCTTCCACGTTCCCGGCGCGGATCAGGTCGAGCATGCCGGAATCGAGGGCCGACTTCCAATCGGGTTCTTCGCTCGAACGCCCCGCGGCCCGGAGCTCTTCCCGGGCTTGCGCCAACACGTCCAACAGTGTCGCGTACTCGGGCCCCAGCTCTTCATCCAGGCGGCCCCGGACCCAGGTGGCGAGCGCGGGGCTGCGGCCTCCGGTGCCCACGGTGACCACGAGGTCGCCCTGGCGGATCACCGAGGTGAGGGTGAACGAGCAGTGGGCGGGGTCGTCAGCGGAGTTCACCCAGACCCGGCGGGTCTCGCCCGCCTCGAAGACGGCGCGGTCGACCGCGGGTACCCCCGTGGCCGTGGTGGCGAGCCAGGCGTCGTCGAGGTCGGCGGGTGCGAACTCGCGCTCGGTGAGCGACAGGCGTCCCGCGTCGGCCCACGCCCGCACCGGGGCCGAGACCTCGGGTGCGATCACGTGGACGTCGGCGCCGGCGGCGAGCAGGGCCTCGATCTTGCGGGCGGCGATGCGTCCGGCGCCCACCACCAGGCACCGGCGTCCGGCGACCACGAGGTTCACCGGGTAGCCCGGGACGGCGGGTCGCGTCACCGCGTGGTCCTCAGCGCCGCGCCGCGGTCTCGCCGTTGCGTCGCTCGTCGGCGAGCTTGGGCGATTCGTCGCGTCGCTGTTGGTAGAACGACAGGATCTGCAGCTCGATCGCCAGGTCGACCTTGCGCAGCGACACCCCCGCCGGCGCGCTCACCACCGTCGGCGCGAAGTTGAGGATCGAGGTGACGCCGGCGTCGACCAGGCGGTCGGCGACCTCCTG
>DASUAS010000287.1:0-5460 GCA_035763625.1 Acidimicrobiia bacterium | reverse complement strand
ACCTCGCCGGTCGCGTCCTCGGTTCGGCCCACGCCGCCCACGCTAGACCTCCCGCGCCGCCAGCTCTCCGAGCTCGGCGACCGCGTCCTCGATCCCGCCGGCGAGGAGCTCGAGGTCACGGCCCGACTGCCCGTCACCGATGAGTCCGAAGTGCAACTGGCCGCAGTACGAGAGGATGGCCACGTTCAGCGTGAGGTTCCGGGACAACGGGACGACCGGGTAGACCTCGAACATCTGCGCGCCCAGGCAGTAGAGCGGCACCTGAGGCCCGGGCACGTTGGTGACGATGAGGTTGGCGAAGCGCTGCGCGTGCGCGACGCGGGCGGCGAGGCCGAGCAGCGTGGGCGCCGCGTACTCCGAGAGGCCGAGCAGCGCGGCGGCACCGACCGCTTGCCGGCGTTCCTTCAGGTCGGCGGTCGTGGCGCGCACCGCGTCGAGGCGGACGCGCGCGTCGCGCTCGCCGACCGGGAGCGGCACCACCATCGTCGAGATGCGGTTCCCGAGCTGCATGCGCTGGTGGTCGTCGCGCACCGACACCGGGCAGAAGGCCTTGAGCACGAGCTCGGGACGCAGCTCGCCGTGCGCGTCGAGCACGCGCGCCACCGCGCTGCCGACCACCGCGAGCACGACGTCGTTCACCGTGCACCCGAACGTCTCGCGCACGGACCGAACGGTCGTCAGCGGGATCCGTACCGTCTCGATGCGGCGACCCGGGCGCACGGGTCCGTTCAGGCTCAGGCGCGGAGCGACGATGTGACCGTCGAGGAACGACCCGATCGCCCGCCCGAGTCCGGTGGCGCGATCGACCGCGTCGCGGGGCGCGTCGGTGGCGCGTCGCACCGTGTTCGCGAGCTCGCCCGGACGGGTCATCTGCTCGCGGACGTGGGCGACCACGAGGCGGGTCGGATCCGGCGCCGGTGCGGGCGTCCACCCATCGTCGTCGAACACGGTCGGGTCGCGGGCGAAGTCGAGGAGCACGGTGGCGATGTCGACGCCCGAGATGCCGTCGGTCAGGGTGTGGTGCGATTTGTGGA
This sequence comes from Acidimicrobiia bacterium, assembly GCA_035763625.1. GTDB lineage: Bacteria > Actinomycetota > Acidimicrobiia > IMCC26256 > DASPTH01 > DASUAS01. Next base: position 4,426 of record DASUAS010000287.1, on the reverse strand, counting down.
TCAGGCCGACGTGTTCGCCCCGGTCGACCCCGTCGACGAACCACAGCTCCCACAGCGGACGCCCGCGGTCGAGCACCTGGGCCATGAGCCGCTCGGCGAGCTCGAGGAGCTGACGGCGGTTGCCCGGCGCCGGCAACGACGTGAGCCGCACATGCCGGGCGATGTCGAACCGGTCGTCGTCGACCCAGACGGGACGCCCGAGGGTGACCGGCACGACCCGCTTGCGGAAACGCGGGATCAGCTGGAGGCGCGACGCGACGAGCGCGCGCACGTCGTCGAGCCGGAAGCGACCGGCGCGATCGTGGAACGGCGCCCGCTCGAGGACGGCGACGGCGCCCACGTGCATGGGCGTCTCGTGGCGCTCGAGGTGCAGGAACGTCTCGTCGAGCGCCGAGAGGCGGTCGTACCCGGCGTCGGCGCTCATCGCCGCGAGCGTATTGGTCACTCGGTCGCGAGCACGGGGCCACGGCACGACGTCACCCGCAGGGGCGCCACCAGCTCGCGGGCGCGATCGAGCAGGGTCGTGGCCCTGGCCCCGTACTCGGAGGCGTCGGCTTGGGCGCCGGCCCGCAACCGCGCGCCCATCAGCTCGAGCTCGTCGGCGCCCTGGTCGAGCAGCGCGATCCACTTCTGGACGAGGTCGGTCAGGTGCTCCGGTGGGCGCAGCCCGCGCAGCTCGTCGATGGTTGCACGCTGCACGACGACGATCCGTGCCATCGCCCGCGACGCGTCGCGGTCTGTCGTGAGCGGGGGGATCTCGACCCGCTCCACCGCGCGGTTGGCGCGTCGGCAGAGCTCGCTCGCCTGACCCACGTACTCGGCCGCGGAGAGACGTCCGTCGCCGCCCGCGCATGCCGCGACGACCATCGCCACCCCGCAGCACACCGCGCCGACCTTCGCTCTCGTTCGCACCTCGCTCCCTCTGCCTCCGAGCGGGGCAGGGTACCGCGAGCCAGCGGTTCGGTACTCTGCCGCGCATGTCCCGCACCGCGACGTGCGTCTGGCGCGTCGACGCCGAGCTCGTGCTCGCGCTCGACGAGCGCCTCGGCCCCCCGGTCGACAGCTACCTCAACGGTTCGCAGACCTGGATCACCGACGACGGCCCCGGTGGGATCGGGCTCGAGTGGCGTCTCCACCCGGTCGCCGGGTACCGGCTGCCGCGTGACCTGTCGCACTACGACCTGTGGGAGCAGGTGGTGGCCGCGCTCTCCGCCGGCGTCGATTCCGACTCGCTCACGCTCGGTACCGAGGCGCGCACCCTCCGGTCGCTCTGGGACGGCCTCGAGTGCTTCGCGGCGTACGGTGACGAGCTCGAGCCGGCCCCCCTGGCCCAGGCCGCCACCGACACGCTCGGCCGCGCGCCCGATGCCGCCGGCCTCGTCGACCACGAGGTGATCGGCACCGCGTGGGAGCAGGCCAAGGGCGCCACCTCGATCGTGGAGATGGTGTTCGCCGAACTGAAGACGACGACATGAAGGACGGGTTCCATGACCACGCGCGACCGTGACGACCTGGCCGCGGCCATCTACGCGACCGCGCACATCACCGGGGAGTTCGTGCTCCGGTCGGGCGCGACGAGCACCGAGTACTTCGACAAGTACCGGTTCGAAGCGGATCCCGCGCTGCTGCGCGACATCGCGACCGCGCTCGTCCCGCTCCTGCCCGACGACACCGAGGTGCTGGCCGGGCTCGAGCTCGGCGGCGTGCCGATCGCCGCGGTCCTGTCGCAGGTGACCGGCGTGCCGGCGGCGTTCGTCCGCAAGGAGGCGAAGGCCTACGGCACCTGCCAGCTCGCGGAGGGTGCGACGATCGACGGCCGGCGGGTCACCGTGATCGAGGACGTCGTGACCTCCGGTGGCCAGGTCGTGATCTCCTGCGGTGACCTGCGCGAGCGCGGCGCGATCGTGGAGCACGCGCTCTGCGTCATCGACCGCGAATCGGGGGGCCCACAGGCGTTGGCCGACCTCGGCGTCGAGCTGCACCCGCTGTTCACCATGACCCAGCTCAAAACCGTCGGCGAGGATCCAGTTCGGCGTCGCTGAACACTCACCGGTGAGCGTCGAGGTACGCCAAACGGTCAGGAGCCGCGCCAGGGTGGGGTCCGGGGGAGGTCGAAGTCGCAGGGGCGCGCCTCGCCGTCGATGGCGGCGAAGGCCAGCTCACCCCAACGCTCGATGCCGGCGACCGGCCACGGGAGCTGGCTGCGGTCGAAGAAGCCGACGGCGCGCGTCTCGAGCGGGTGGCCCTTCAGCTCGCCACCGAGCATCCGGCAGTGGAACAGGAGCGTGTAGAGCGGGAGCCGGGCGAAGCCGAGGCGGAGGCCGTCGAGCACCGCGATCACCGACACCGGCTCGACCTCGATGCCGGTCTCCTCGTAGACCTCTTTCACCGCGATCTCGCTCGGCGAGTAGCCGACGTCGGCGTAGCCGACCGGGTAGAGCCACACGCCGGAATCGGCGCGCTGGGTGAGCAGCAGCTCGCCGCGATCGTTGGCCACGATCGCCGCGACCGCGAGCTTCGGCGTGACGTACCCCTGCGTGCCCTGGCCGACGCTCGACATCCAGTCGTCGAAGAGCGTCTCCGCCTCCGCTTCCTCCACCGCCACGTGGCGGATGTCGGCCGCGACCTTGAGCACCTCCTCGAACCGCTCCTGCTCGTAGAGGCTCTGCGTGAAGCCGAGCCCGGTACGGGCGACCGCCGACAGGGTCTCGGCCCAGCGGAGGAGGTCGACGGCGGACGGGCGGAACGGCTCGCTCACGGCGTGGAGACTAACCGTCGTCTCGGAGGCGCTCGTCGAGGGTCACGGTCGCGGTCAGGCGGCTGAGCAAGGTGGCGCGCAACGACTCCACCGCGTGACGCGGCTGGAACCGGGTGCCGGTGACGTCGTGCAGGTAGAAGACGTCGACCACCCGGTCGCCGACCGTCGACACCAGCGCGTGCCCGACGTCGAGCTCGAGGTCGACGAAGACCGCGGCCACCCGGGCGAGGACGCCGATCTCGTCGGGGGCGTGCACCTCCACCACGGTTGCGGACGCCGACGCGTCGGTGTCGACGAGGACCCGCACGCCGCGATCGACCCCCGCGGCAGCCGGACGCCGGTACCGGCGGGTCCGCTCGCGAAGCTGTTCGTCGACGGTGACGGCACCGGTGAGCGCGTCGGTGACGGTCGCGCTCGCGCGGGCGCGCCCGTCGCCGGTGAGCAGGCGATCGAAGCGATCGCGTCCGGTGAACACCTCGAGGGCCAGTCCGGTCGGATGCCCGTAGGCGGCGGCGGTGTCGATGTCGAGCCCGACCAGTGCGAGGGCGCCCGCCGCGGTCGCGAGGAGACCGGTGCGGTCGGGCGCGACGAGCGTGCACTGCACACGTCCGTCGTCGAGCAACGTCCACTCGATCGCGGGACCGCCGCCCGCGAGGAGCGCGTGATGGCGCGCCAGGGCCTCGGGTGGGAACGCACGGGCGTAGGCGTCAGGCATCGAGTCGAGGAACGCACGCGCCTCGTGCTCACCGACCAGAGCCGCGAGTGCCGTCCTCGGGTCGGGCCCTTCGTCGACGTCGTCGGCGGCGCCGAGGAGGGCGTCCGCCCTCACGAAGAGCTGGCGGACCAGCGCCGCCTTGCTCGCGTTCCACGCCGAGGGACCGGTGGCGCGGGAGTCGCCGATGGTGAGCGCGTACAGCAGCGCGTTGCGCTCGGCATCGCGCACCTCTTCGACGTAGCGCGTGATCGTGCGATCGTCGCCGAGATCTCGTCGGGTCGCGGTCTCGGCCAGCAGCAGGTGGTTGCGCACCACCCAGCCGAGGTCGTCGGTCCCCACTTCGTCGACGCCGATGCGGAGTGCGATCCCACGCGCGATCTCCTCACCGACCATGGAGTGGTCGCCGGGCTGCCCCTTGGCGATGTCGTGGAGCAGCGCGCCGAGCAGCAGGAGATCGCGTCGGGCGGCGCGGGCGACGTCACCATCGAAGCCAGCGCCGGCCGGGTCGTCGGGATCGAGGAGCGCGGCGCATTCCGCCACCGCTTCGAGTGAGTGCCGGTCGACGGTGAACCGGTGGTACGCGTTGCGCTGCGGCCGGGCGCGCACCGACGCCCACTCGGGGACCAGCCGCACGAGCAGGCCGACGTGATCGAGCGATTCGAACACCGGGATCGCGCCGCGTCCGGAGGCGAGCAGGTCGATGAACGCGTCGCGCGCCTCGTCGTCCCACTCCACCGTCGTGACCTCGCTCAAGCGCGTCAGCGCCGCACGCTCGAACGGGACCTGGGCCCTCGCGGCCTGCACCGCCGCTCGCAACACGGTGACCGCGTCGAGGACGGCATCGGAGGAGAAGGCGACGCGCCCGTCGCGCAGCACGACCCCGTCGCCGAGCTCGCGAGTGGTCGAGCGCATCCCGCTCGGACCGGTCTCGGGCGCGAGCAATCGAGACCACA
>DASUAS010000286.1:0-8709 GCA_035763625.1 Acidimicrobiia bacterium | reverse complement strand
GTCGAGGGGTGACCGCCCCGACGCCCGTGTTCGGGCACCGCAGCACGGCCGCGGTGGCCGAGGTGCGCGAGATCGACGGTCGGACGGTCAGCTGGTTCAGCCTCGACGGCGGCAAGCACCGCGGCGCCATCGGCACCCCGGAAGGCGACACCATCACCCGGGCGGTCCGCTTCGCGGTGGAGCTCGGGATGCCGATCGTGGGCCGGATCGCGAGCTCGGGTGCCGACGTCACCGAGGGCCTCTCCGCCCTCCACGCGTGGGGCCGCATCGCCAAGGCGCTGACCGACGCCTCGGGCGTCGTGCCCGTCGTCCTCCTGCTCGACGGTCCGGCGGTGTCGGGGCCGGCGCTGCTGCTCGGCATCGCCGACCACGTGATCGCCACCGCCGACTCGTTCGCCTACGTGACCGGCCCCGAGGTGGTCACCGCGTTCACCGGCGTGGCGATCTCGTCCGACCGGCTCGGCGGCGCCGCGGTGCACGAGCGCGAGAGCGGTGTCGCGTCGCTGGTCGTGGCGGACGAGGACGAGGCGATGGGCGCGCTGGAGGCGCTGCTCTCGTACCTGCCGTCGAACCACCTCCAGGACCCGCCGACCGAGGACACCGACGATCCGATCGATCGCCCCTGCGAGCGCGCCGCGTCCGCGGTGCCGGCTCGCGCCACCGCGTCGTACGACGTCCGCACCGTGATCGACGACGTGTGCGACGAGCACAGCTTCCTCGAGCTGCGCCCGAACTACGCGCCCAACATGGTGACCGGCCTGGCGCGACTCGGCGGTCGGTCCGTGGGCATCGTCGCGAACCAGCCGATGTTCCGCGCCGGCACCCTCGACATCGAGGCGTCGCGCAAGGCGGCACGCTTCGTGCAGTGGTGCGACGCGTTCAACTTCCCGATCCTCACGTTCGTCGACACGCCGGGCTTCGAGCCCGGCCGCGACCTCGAGTGGCGGGGCATGATCCGCCACGGCGCCGAACTGGTCCATGCGTACGCGGAGGCGACGGTGCCGCGCCTCTGCCTGCTGCTCCGCAAGGCGTACGGCGGCGCGTACATCGTCATGGACTCGAAGCACCTCGGCAACGACTGGTGCATGGCCTGGCCCACCGCCGAGGTCGCGGTGATGGGAGCACCGGGCGCGGTGCAGATCCTGCACCGCCGCCAGCTCGCCGCGATCGGCGACGCCGCCGAGCGGCTCACCGAGCAGCTCGCGCTCGAGGCGGAGTACTCCGAGCGCTTCGCCAACCCGTACGTCGCCGCCGAACGTGGCTACGTCGACGACGTGATCGCGGCCTCCGACACCCGCCGTGCGCTCGGCGACGCACTCCGGCGACTGGGCACCAAGCGCGAGCACCAACCCGCCCGTCGCCACTCCAACACCCCGCTCTAGGAAAGGGTCCACACCGTGCTCCAGGGCAAGCGCATCCTCGTCACCGGCGTCCTCAACGACGCCTCGTTCGCCTTCTCGACGGCTCGACTCGCGCAGGAGCAGGGCGCCGAGGTGGTGCTGAGCTCGTTCGGGCGGGTGATGCGCATCACCGAGCGCACCGCCAAGCGGCTGCCGAACCCCGACGTGCAGCTGGTCGAGCTCGACGTCACCAACGAGGACGATCTCGCCGCGCTGGCGGGCAACGTCGGCGGTCACCTCGACGGCGTCGTCCACTCGCTGGCGTTCGCGCCGGAGTCGTGCCTCGGCGGGGGGTTCCTCGACGCGCCGTGGGTCGACGTGTCGGTGGCGCTGCACGTGTCGGCGTACTCGCTCAAGGCGCTCGCGGTCGCCGCGTTGCCGCTCATGTCGCCGGGCGGTGCCATCGTCGGCATCGACTTCGACAACGACGACGTGGCCTGGCCGGTCTACGACTGGATGGGCGTCTCCAAGGCCGCGTTCGAGTCGGTCGCGCGCTATCTGGCGCGCGACCTCGGTCCGCAGGGGATCCGGGTGAACCTCGTGAGCGCGGGCCCGTACCGGAGCATGGCGGCCAAGAGCATCCCGGGCTTCGAGCAGTTCGAGGAGGTCTGGACGGAGCGCGCTCCGCTCGGTTGGGACCTCAAGGACCCCGAACCGACCGCCAAGGCCGTCGTGGCGTTGCTGTCCGACTGGTTCCCCGCCACCACCGGCGAGAAGGTCCACGTCGACGGCGGCTTCCACGCCGTCGGCGCGTGAGTGCTCCACACCCGGGTCCGCATGTGACACACTGACTCCGGCCACGCACCCCCGTACCCCGCGTGGCCCGGGCAGTCGGAGGGCTCTGGTGATCGGTACCACGCGACGTGTCGCGCACGTCCTGATCGCACTCGCGCTGGGCGCGGGTGCGCTGATCGCGCTCGGCGCGGCTCCCGCATCCGCCGCCGATCCCGTCGGTTACGTCATCGCCCAGGGCGAGCGCGAGTGCTGGCTGGCGTCGGTCGACCTCGTCACCGGCACGACCCAGCAGGTCGGCAGCCCCTCACCCGACAAGTGCGCCTTCAACCTCGAGTTCACGCCCGACGGCACCCGTCTCCTCGGAACGCACGTCGCCGACGGCGTCGCGCTCCTCGTCGAGTTCGACCTCACGACGGGTGACGTCACCACGCTCGGCCAGCTCGGCGACTTCAACGTCGGCGGACCGGGCGACGAGCAGGGCAACCTCACCCTGCCTCCCGCGGGTGGCCTCTACACCTACCTCGTCCCCGATGTCGAGCCGCCGGCGCCCCTGGCGGTCGATCCCGCCTGCGATGGGCGCGCGCTCTGCCTGTTCAGCGGCGAGACGGCTGACCCCGGCACGCTGACCTACGTGAACTCCGCGCCCCAGCAGTTCACCGAGTACTTCGGGCTCGCCACGTCGTGCGCCGGCGTCACCTCGAGCATCCGCAACGCCGAGCTGCAGGAAGCCGCGACGACGTCGTGGGGCGCCCCCAGCGCGAGCGCGCCGCCTCCCCAGACCCTCACCCAGGTGAACCTCACGTCGACCGGACCCGCCACCACCGACGTCGGGACCTCCGTCGGCGACGGCGTCTTCCTCTCCAGCCTCGACTACGACAGCACCGGAGCTCTGTTCGCGGTCGGGTTCGAGCCCGAGAACGTGGGCCCGTCGTTGTTCACGCTCGACCCGTCGACCGGTGTGGCGACGCAGGTGACGACGCTCAACGACGGCAGCGAGCCGATCAACGTCGGGGTGCTGGGCTTCGCCATCGCGCACCCGTGCACGCCGACGACACCGGTGATCCCGCTCCAGCCGCCGGCGGCGCAGCCGCTCGCCGTGGTGACACCACGCTTCACGGGGTGAGCAACCCGGGCGTGACCGCAGGCCTCGCCTGACTCAGTCGCAGCGGCAATCCACCGTCTCGTCGAGGACCTGCCACCGGAACTGCACGAGACGGGAGGACTCACCGCAGCCGGTGCAGCTGATCCGCCACCCCGACGCGATGCGGGCGATCTCGAGCGGGGCCTGACCGGTCGACAGGCGCTTCGGCGCCACCTTGGGCCGGGCGATCTCGGGCAGCGAGGCCAACGCGACCTCCAGGTAGCGGGCGTCGGGGGCCACGGAGGTCGTTGCCGCCGGCGTGGGCAGCTTCGCTTCGAGCCGGGCCAGCTCGCGCTCGAGCTGCGGGTCGGTCCGACCACGCGACGCGGAGGTGAGCAGCGCGTACGCGACCTCGACGTCGCCGTCGGCCGTGAGCCCGTCGCGTTCGAGGCGCTCGGGTGCGGGCACGAGCTCGGGACCGGCCGCGGCGAGGAAGTCGTCGAGCGCCTCGAACCGGCCACCGTCGAAGACGCCGGTGGCGTCGGAGATGCGTTCGATCTCGTCGAGGAAGCCGTCGCGCTCGACCCGTTGGCTCGGGTCTTCCAGGGTGTCCTTGGCGAACATGATGACGAACCGTGCGGCCACCCCGGGCTGCTTGCGCCGCAGGATGCGACCCATGCGTTGGATCATCTGGCGCCGTGTGCGGCTCGCGCTCATCACGATGCCGAGGTTCGCATCGGGCACGTCGACGCCTTCGTCGAGCACCCGGGGCGCCGCGACCGCGTCGAGCCGCCGCACCCGCAGATCGTCGAGGATCTCCCGGCGCTGCCGGCGCGCGGTGGCGCCGGTGATCAGGTCGATCGCCACCAGCGGGTCGAGGCGGTTGATGGCGTGGTTCGCCGCCCGCACCGTCTCGGTGAACACCAGGGCGCCCTGCGCGTCGCGGATGGCCGATGCCAGGCTGCCGAGCAGCTCGTACTTCCCGCTCGACTGGGCGACGATCTCCCGTCGCTTCGAGAAGGCGTCGAGGTAGTGACGGGCGGCGCGGCCGTCGGCACCCGCGTCGCGTTCGGCGAGGTGCGCCACCGCGGCGAGGAAGTCGCCGAAGGGATCCACCGGAACCCCGGGCAGCGCGCGGAGGTGGTTGCGCGCGTCGACGAGCTGGTGCTCGGTGGCGGTGTACTCGCGCCGCTCACCGTCGGACAGCTCCACGCCGACGAACGCGACGCGGGGCGCCGCGCACACACCGTCGGCGATGGCCTGCTCGAAGGCGTACCGGTGGCAGACGCCCCCGAAGTACGGGATCAGCAGCTCGGCGACGGCGTCGTCGGTGCGTTCGAGCGTCGCGGTGAGCCCCAGGCGCTCCTCGTACTGCGGCAGCATGGCCCGACGCAGGGTGGCGCCACCGAGGCCGTGGCACTCGTCGGCGACGAGGAGCCCGCCGACCCCGTTCGGGGGCACGGGCCTGTGGGCCGCCGCCGAATGACGGGTGGCGACGAGCACGTCGCACGCGGCGGGGCGATCGGTGCCGCTGTCACCGAGGCGGCCGATCCGCGCGCCGGGGAGTGCGTCGGCCAGCCGGCCGCACCACTGCTCCATGAGGACCCGTGACGGCACCACGACGAGCACGAAGCGGTCGCGGCGGAGTGCGTCGCCGATGGCGGCGATCGCCACGTCGGTCTTGCCCGATCCGGTGACCGCCTCGACGATGCCGCGACGACCACACCGCAGCCAGCTGACCAGCGCGTCGAACTGCCAGCGGTAGAGCTCCCGGTCCTCGGCGCCGACGTGGGTGAGCACGGGTCAGCGTCTCCGAGGTCCGAACATGAGCGCTCCAGGCTACCGGCCCCCGACCCCGACGCGACGGGTGTTCGCGACGGGTGTTCGCGGCGTGGCGCGCCCTACCCCAGCTCCTCGAGCACCTTGGTGACCTTGGGAACCGTGTCCTTCGGGCTGACCTTGTAGAACGCGGCGGCGATCTTGCCCGCCCCGTCGATCACGAACGCGGAGCGGATGATGCCCATGTACTTGCGCCCGTAGTTGACCTTCTCGCCCCACACCCCGTACTTCTCGGCGACGGTGTGCTCGGTGTCGGCCAGCAACGTGAAGCCGAGGTCGTACTTCTCGTCGAACTTCAGCTGCTTCTCCGGTGTGTCCGGTGAGATCCCGAGCACGACGGCCTTCAGCTTCTTCAGATCCGGCTCCGCGTCGCGCAGCGCGCACGACTGCGTCGTGCACCCGGGCGTGTCCGCCTTCGGATAGAAGTACACGACGACCTTCTTGCCCTTGAAGTCGCTCAACTTCACCTTCTTGCCATGCTGGTCGGTGAGCGTGAACGCGGGGGCACGGTTGCCGGCGGCGAGCTGGGCCATCAGGGCTCTCCTCGAGACGGGGACGCCGTAGCATGCCGCACGTGCGGCGCTCGATGCTGATCACCGTCGCCGCCGATGCCGGTCGCGTGCGCCATGCGTGCACCGGCGAGCTCGAGCTCGTCGCGTGCGACCGCCACTTCGAGGGCGCACTCGTCGGCATGCCCGACACCACCGCGTTGCTCTCGGTCACGATCGTCGGATCGTCGCCCAGCGCGACCGAGGTGCGGCTCGAGGCCACCAGCGACGCACGGGTACCGTTCTTCACCTGGTTCCTGCGCTTCCAGGCATGGCTCGGTGCTCGGCGCGCTGTCCCGCACGCGGCGGCACGGCTCTCGGCCGCGGCCACCGACGGCGAGCCGCCTGCGGCCCTCACCCCGCTGCCGGTCGTGCCCCCGGTGCCGTTCACCCCCGAGCAGGCCGGCCGCCTGGCGGCCCTGGCCGCGGTGGCGTTGGTCGCCAACTTCTCGGGCGCGCTGCTCTCCCAGAACGGCGACGCGGTGACCAGCGCGTTCGGCCGGTCCGACCAGGCCCTGGGCGTCGCGCTCGCGGTCGCCCGCGCGGGAGTGCTGGTGTCCCTGGTCGCCATCGCCCTGGCCGACCGCTGGGGCCGTCGCCGGCTGATCCTGGTCGGTCTGCTCGGCGCCTGCGCCGCCAACCTCCTGACCGCGGTCTCCCCGACGTTCGAGGTCTTCACCGGTGCCCAGCTCCTCAACCGGGCGCTGGTGAACACGGTGCTGGTCGTCGCCGGCATCGCCGCGGTCGAGGACGCCCCCGAAGGTGCGCGCGCCTTCGCCACCGGCATGTACGCGCTCGCGTTGGGCGCGGGGTTCGGGCTCGCCGTCGTGTTGCTGCCCTTGGCCGACCTCGGCAACTACGGCTGGCGCATCTCGTTCGCCCTGAGCGCCGCGCTCGCGCTGCTCGTGCCCCTGATCGCGCGCCAGCTCAAGGAGACCAGGCGCTACGTGCGCGTCGTCGACCGCCGGGCGCATCGGGGCCGCGTGCGCGAGGTGTTCGACCGCGCGTACGGCGCGCGCTTCCTGCTCCTCGGCCTCGCCGCCTTCCTCACCAACGTGTTCAGCGCGCCGTCGTCGCAGCTCTCGAACCGGTACCTCACCCACGCCCACGACTTCTCCAACGCGGACGTCGCCGTCTTCCGCGCCGTCACCGCCGGTGTGCCCGGCCTGATCGGCGTGCTCCTCGCCAGCCGCCTCGCCGAGAGCCGCGGCCGGCGGCCGGTGACCGTCGTCGGCCTGCTCGTGGCCACCGTGTTCCAGGGCGCGTTCTTCCTGGCCCACAGTCCGCTGCTGCTCTGGATCACCCCCGTCGTCGCCATCGTCGCTGCCGCGTGCGCCGGCCTCGCGCTCGGGACCCTCGACGCCGAGCTCTTCCCCACCGAGGTGCGCGGGACGTCGAACGGGTTCCTGCTCGTGTCCGGCGTGACGGGGTCGGCCGCCGGTCTCGTGCTCGCGACGCAGCTCAAGGACGTCGCCGGCGGCCTGGGCCCCGCCATCGCGTTGTGCGGGATCGCGTCGCTGATCGCGGCGATCTTCGTGGTGCCACGACTTCCCGAGACCGCGGATCGCCGTCTCGACGACGTCAGTCCCTCCGAGGTGTGAGCGCGCTCAGGTGGTGACGGTGGACGCCGAGCACTTCGCGAGCGCGCCGATGAACGTACCGATCGACTTGGCGTAGCCCTTGAACTGCGGGCCGGCGTAGATCTTCGCCAGGTCGGTGGGTCCGTTGGCGTCGGCGACCTGCTGGAGGTAGCCCACGATGTTGTTCATCGCGCTCTTGACCTTGCCCGACGCGTACTTCGCGGCGCGCTTGAAGTCCTTGATCGCGGCTTCGGCCTGCTTCTTCGTGGGCTGGCCCGAGCTGCTGCTCGAGCCGATCTTGTCGGCCGCCTTGCAGAACTTCGCGGTGTTGGCCGCAGGGACCGACGCGGAGGCCGGCACCGCACACACGGCGAGCGCGGAGATGGCGAGCACCGCCATGAGCGCGATTCGGAGACGAGACATCGTCAGAGCCTTTCGGTCAGCGCCCTACCCCGACCGACGATGCTACTCAGCCGTGGGGACGGTCCCGTGGCACACCTCGGTGCCGGTGGCATCGACCAACGCGATGCGGGCACCCGCGCGCAGTGGATCGTCGCTGCGACCGGTCCACGATCCGCGCCCGTCCACCACGTGGACGGTGCCGATCGACGACGTGTCACCACCGGGCGGCGTCACCGTCACCGAGTACGCACCCGACGGGATGCCGTAGTCGACGGAGACGGCGACGCCGTGGTGGGCGCTGACGTACGCCCAGCCCCCGTCGACGTCGGCCGCACCGCCGCGCATCACCACGGCCACCGGCTTCGGCCCCACCATCGTCGGAACGTCGGCGGCGAGCGGCGTGCTGTTGTCGTTCGACTCGATGACGCGCACCGCGGTGATGCTGACGATGACGGCGAAGGCCGCCGCCACCGCGATCGCGGCGATCCAGCGACGCCGGGTGCGACGCTCACCTTCGTCGAGCCGGCGCAGCACGCGCGTCTCGAACCCGATCGGGGGCTCGGCTTCGGGGGCGAGCAACGGGATGGCATCAGCGGCTTCGGTGAGCTCGGCGACGTGCGCCTGGCAGCGTGCACAGCCGTTGACGTGCAGCACCACCTCGGCGCGCTCGGCGCCACCGAGGATCCCGAGGGCGAGCTCGGGCGCGAGCTCCCGTACCTCGGCACACGACAAGGCGCTCACCTCCCGATTCATTCGGTTCGCTCCTCGGTCACGAGCGCGGCCCGGAGCCGGAGCAGCGCGGTGCGGATGCGCGTCTTGGCGGTGCCGAGCGGGATGTCCTCGATCTCGCCGACCTCGCGCGCGGTGTACCCGAGGAGCCCGGCGAGCACCACCGCGCGGGACTGCTCCTCCGGGAGCCGCGCCAGCGCGGTCATGAGGCGCTCACGGTCGTCGCCCAGCTCGGCGTGGTCACTCGGCCCACGCTCGGGCGACGCCGCGTCGTAGCCGAGGAGCGCGGCGGGATCGATCGCGACCGGCACCCGCACCCGCACTGCGTCGATGGCCAGGTTCCGGGTGATGGTGAGCAACCAGCCGACCACGCTGCCCCGACGGGGGTCGAAGGC
>DASUAS010000285.1:0-9469 GCA_035763625.1 Acidimicrobiia bacterium | reverse complement strand
CCTGCGGATGCTGCTCGGACTGATCCGCCCCAGCGCGGGCGAGACCCGTCTGCTCGGCACCCACGTGACTCCCGGGTCCGACCAGCTGCGCCGCCTCGGCGCGCTCATCGAGTCGTCCGCGTTCGTCCCGCACCTGTCGGGCATGCGCAACCTGCGGTTGTGGTGGGAGGCGGGCGGCGGGCGCTGGGCCGACGCCGACGTCGACCAGGCCCTCGCCATCGCCGACCTCGGCGACGCGGTGCACCGCAAGGTCAAGACCTACTCGCAGGGCATGCGCCAGCGCCTCGGGCTGGCCCGGGTGCTGCTCGGCCGGCCCGAGGTCCTCGTGCTCGACGAGCCCACCAACGGCCTCGACCCCGGCGAGATGCGCGAGGTGCGCCAACTCGTGCGCCGGGTCGCGCAAGCCGGCTCCACGGTGTTGTTCTCGAGCCACGTGCTGGGCGAGGTCGAGCAGATCTGCACGCATGCGGTGGTGATGGACAAGGGCAAGCTCGTCGCCGCCGGTTCCGTCGCCGAGCTCATCGGCAGCTCCGGCACGGTCTACCTCGAGGTCGACGACTCCGCCGCTGCTCGCCGCGTGCTCGGGGCGCTGCCGTCGGTCCGCCAGGTCGACGACGAGATGCCCGGCCTCGCGGTGACGATGGACGGCGGCCGCCGCTCCGAGCTCGTGGCTGCGCTCGTCGCGGCCGGCATCGCGGTGGAGACCGTCACCGCCCGCCATCGGCTCGAGGACGCGTTCCTCGGGATGGTCGAGGGGATGTGATGCTGACCCTCGCCGCGATCCGCACCGAGCTGGTGAAGAGCCTTCGGCGGCCGCGCACGTACGTCGCGTACGGGATCCTCGCGCTCATCCCGATCATCATGGCGGTGGCGATCGACCTCAACCCGCCGTCGGCCACAGGTGACGGGCGCCTCCTCTACCTCGCGTCCCAGACCGGGTTGCTGCTCCCGGGCTTCGCGCTGCGGGTCACGAGCGCCTTCCTGCTCGTGATCGTCGTCGCGCTCTTCGGTGGCGACGCGATCGCGGGCGAGGCGAGCTGGGGCAACCTCCGCTATCTGCTCATGCGCCCGGTCAAGCGCGGCCGGCTCGTCGTCTCGAAGTTCGTCGTCGCGATGTTCTGCGCCTGGGTCTCGGTCGTCATCGTGGTGGTCACCGCGCTGGTCGTCGGCGCGATCGTGTTCGGCACCGACCCGATCGCGTTCCCGCTGACGCTCTTCACCAACGGGCAGTCGACCGGCGACATCCTGTACCACCTGCTGGTCTCCACCGCGTACGTCTCGTGGAGCCTCACCGGCGTCGTGGCGTTCGCGTTCATGGTGTCGTGCATGACCGACGCGCCTTTCGGCGCGATCTTCGCCGGCGTCGGCCTCTACTTCACGTCGCTGATCCTCGACGCGATCTCGTCCCTCGGCAGCATCCGCTACGGCCTGCCCACGCACTACTTCGACACCTGGACCGACCTCCTCACCCGCGGAGAGTGGCACTCCGACCTGTGGCGCGGCGTGCTCCTGCAGCTGGTGTACGTCGTCGTGTTCTTCCTGGTCGGGTTGTGGTGGTTCCGCCGGAAAGACATCAAGAGTTGACCGACTGGGCCACCGTCGCCTCGCTCGCGACGGCGGGGGGAACGTTGGTGCTCGCGCTGGCCACCTTCGGTGCGACGCGCTCAGCCAACCGCGCCGCGCGCACGGCCGAGCGCGCGTTCGAAGCCCGGTTGCGGCCGGTGCTCGTGCAGTCGCGTCGCGAGGATCCGCTCGAGAAGATCATGTGGGGCGACCGGCACTGGTCGCGCGTCCCCGGCGGCCAGGCGTGGGTCGAGGCCACACCGGAAGCGGTGTACCTCGCCATGTCCCTGCGCAACGTGGGTGCGGGCATGGCCGTCATCCACGGCTGGCACGCCGAACCCAACCTCGCCGCCGGCCTCGCCGATCACTTCGACGTCACCTCGTTTCGACCGCAGGGCCGCGACCTCTACGTGCCCCCCACCGACTCCAGCTTCTGGCAGGGCGCGTTCCGCGACGGCGACCCGGACGACCGGGTCCGCTTCGGGGACGCGATCGATCGCCGCGAACCGTTGACGATCGAACTGCTGTACGGCGACCTCGAAGGCGGGCAACGCACCATCTCGCGCTTCTCGGTCGTGCACTTCGGTGACGGCGACGATCCGAGCAACTGGCTGGTGAGCGTCACCCGCCACTGGAACCTCGACCGCGCCGACCCCCGCTGACCCCACTTCTTCCTTTTGGCGCCCTTCCGCCGGGTCTGTCGCCCACGGACGGTGAGAGAACGTGGAAGGTCGAGGCGTCAGGCGTCAGGCGCGCGGTCGCGCCAGGTGCTGGGCAGCTGGAAGTAGCACTTGCCCCGCGCCACCATCACCTCGTCGGCGTCGTACACGTGCACGTCGACGATCGCAGTGGCCTTGCCGACGCGCACGACCTCGCCGCGCGCGGTGTACTCGCGGCCCAGCGGCATCCCGTGCAGGTAGTCGACCTGCAGGCTCACCGTCGGCGCCCCCGTCCCGATCACCGACAGCAGCGCCATCCCCGCGGTGTCGTCGACCAGCAGCGCGATGTAGCCCCCGTGCACGTTGCCCACCGGGTTGCCCCAGTCGTCAGGCGGGGTCCACGTGACCTCACTCCGCCCGTCGGCCATGGTGGTGTTGCTCATGTGCCGGGGCCGATAGGGATGGGTGGCGTCGATCACGCGGCGCACCCTACCGACTCTCCGCGTCACCCCAACTCGGGCAGGTCCTGGTCGCCGGCGAGGCTGTCCGCGTAGAGGTCGCCGAGCTCCTCGACGCGCTGGAGCACGTCGGCGGGCGTGAACGCGAAGGCGCGGGGGTCGCACCCGTCGGCGAGCTCGTCGAGCTCCTCCCACGACACCGGCGTCGACACACCGGGCACGTCGGTGGCGCGCAGCGAATACGCGCAGACGGTGGTCTTGTGCCGGTCGTTCTGGCTCCAGTCGACGAACACGCGCCCGGCGCGCTGCTCCTTGGCCATCGTCACCGTCACCCGCTTCGGATCGCGTGACTCGAGCACCTTGCCGAGCGCGAGCGCGAACCCCTTGGTGGTCTCGGCGTCGACCGACGGGCGGATGCCGACCGAGAGGTGCAGCCCCTTGGACCCGGACGTCTTCGCGACCGCACGCATCCCGATCTGGCCGAGCAGGTCGTGCAGCTCGAGCGCGACCCGCGCGCAGTCGGCCAGGTCGGAGCCGGGTCCGGGGTCGAGGTCGAACACGATCGCGGAGGGCAGCCACGGTTCGGCCGCGCGCGCCTGGGGCGTGTGCAGCTCGAGCGCGGCGAGGTTGGCCGTCCACACGAGCGCGGGGACGCTGTCGAGCGAGCAGGCGTCGATGTCGGAGTCGGCGTCGAGGGGCACGGTGTCGAGCCACTGCGGTCGGTGCCCGGGGCAGCGCTTCTCGAAGAACCGCTCGCCCGCAACGCCGTCGGGGAGGCGCACCATCGTGACCGGGCGGTCGTGGAGATGGGGGAGCATGACCGGCCCGATCCGGGCGTAGAAGTCGATCACCTGGCCTTTGGTGAAGCCGACGGCGGGGTAGAGAACCTTGTCGAGGTTCGTGAGGCGCAGGCGTCGGCCATCCACCTGCACCGCGGTCGCCGGTTCCGACCCCGGCGGCGGGCGCTTCTTGGAAGAAGGGGCCACGACCTGCGAAGGTAGTAGGCCCATGTGACCGGGGTCCGCGATCGGGGAGTTCGCCGTGCCGCAAGCCATCTGGACGGGTTCGATCAGCTTCGGGCTGGTGACGGTGCCGGTGCGCCTCGTGTCGGCCACGAAGTCGCAGGACGTCCGCTTCAACCAGCTCGAGGCCTCCACCGGCAGCCGCATCCGGTATCGCCGGGTGTCGGAGCAGACCGGTGAAGAGGTGCCGAACGATCAGATCGTGAAGGGCTACGAGCTCGAGAACGGCCACTACGTGGTGCTCGACAACGACGAGCTCGCCGCGCTCAAGCCGAGCGCGAGCCGCATGATCGAGATCGAGGACTTCGTCGACCTGTCCGAGATCGACCCCGTCTACTTCGAGCAGCCCTACTACCTCGTCCCCGACAAGGACGCGGCGAAGGCCTACCGCCTGCTGTCGCGGATCATGGAGGACGAGAACAAGGTCGCGGTCGGCCGCTTCGTGCTGCGGTCGAAGGAGGCGCTGGTCGCCATCCGACCGATCGACGGCATGCTCTGCCTCGAGACCATGCGCTACGCCGACGAGGTCCTCGCGCCCGACCGCGAACTGGTCGACTCGCAACCCGAGCCGAGCGAACGCGAGCTCGAGATGGCGCGCCAGCTCGTCGACACGCTCTCAGCTTCGTTCGACCCCGAGAAGTACCACGACGAGTACCGCGAAGAGGTGCTGGCGCTCATCGACCGCAAGGCGGCGGGCGAGGAGATCGTCGCCCCCGCCGCGCCCGAGGAGCCGGCCAAGGTGCTCGACCTCATGGCCGCGCTCGAGGCGAGCCTGGCTCGCACCGGGGCCAAGCAGACCGGCGGTGCGACGACCGCGACGAAGCGCCCGGCGAAGAAGGCGGCGGCCAAGAAGGCTCCGGCCAAGAAGCCCGCCGCGAAGCGGACCGCCAAGAAGACGAGCGGCGCGGCCAAGCGCACCCGCAAGTCGGCCTAGCCAGACGGTCGCCGCGGCCATGGCCCGCTTCCCGATCCGGTTCACCGGTGCCAACCAGCTCATGGGCCTGATCGGCATGACCCGCTCGCGCTGCTACGTCGACGTCGACCCGACCCACGTCCGCGTGCGGATGGGTATGTGGTTCGAGCTCGACACCGAGCGCACCGTCGTGCGATCGGCGACCCCCGACCACGAGCGCGTGCTGGCGTGGGGCGTCCACGGCTGGCGCGACCGGTGGCTGGTGAACGGCTCGTCGTCCGGGATCGTGCGCCTGACGCTCGAGCCCTCCGCCCGGGCGTGGATGGGCCCGGTGCCGCTGCGGGTGAGGGTGCTGCGGGTGTCGGTCGAGGATCCCGACGGCCTCGTCGCCGCGCTGGCTGCGGCGACGCCTCCCGCTCCGGCTAGGCCGTCTGGCGCGCCGCCGCCCGCTGCGGACGCCGAGGGCGACGGCCCGGGAACTGGCGCCGACTGACCGCACTCGCGACGTGGTCGGCCTCGAGCCAGCCGCACTCGCACAGCTCGGAGTCGGTGCCGCCCCGGAAGTTCGGGCACGCCTCGAAGCGCACGGAGTCGGCTCGGAAGACGAGCGCGTCGATGCGGGCGCCGTCGAGTCGGTCGAGTCGGAGGAGTCGTGGGCTCATCGGGGTTGGCCTCCCTGTTCCAGCCGCTGGGCTGGTGCCGTCCGCCCCGGACGAATCACAGACGTGTGATTCGAGGGGTCACTGTACATCTCGGCCACCCTCGCGCCGAGGTATGACACTCATGGAGGATCACGGGCACCAGCAGCCCAGGCGGGAGGAGCCGGAACCGGGCATCGAGGTCCGCTCCCTCGGTCCCGATGGGGCTCCGGGCGTTCGCGACCTCTGCTTCGGGTTCAGGTTCGGCGGGATCGTCCCGAACCGCCGGCACGACCGCGACGTGCTGCGCTACCAGCACCTCGATCGGGTCACGTTCGACGCGAGCGACATCGAGCTCGCGTCCGACCACGGTCGCGAGCTGCTCGACGACGTCACGGCGTGACGACGCCCCCGCCGGAGTCGTCGGGGCGGCTCTCCTCCTCGGCCAGCCGCGCCGCCTCGACGTCGCTCGGCACTTCGACCGGCCCGTCGCCGAACGCGTCGGGATGCTCGTCCGCCTCTGGCCGCGCCCCTGCCGCGACTGGAGGCGGCGGTGCGCTCTTGCCGTTCGGGCCGCCGGTGCCGAGGTAGCGCATGAGCGTCGCGGCGAGGCCGTCGAACGAGCCGCCCCCGCCTCCGGTCACCAGCACCTCGGGCACCACGGTGATGTGGCCGTCGGCCACCGCGTTCGCCACCGCCACCACCGCGGTGGCCGGCCCGCCGAGGGCGTCCTTCTGCGCCTCGAACCCGGTGGCGCGAGCGAGGCCGAGCGCCTCGGTGGCCTTGGCCTCGGCCAGGCCGATGGCCTGCACCCGCGACGCCTCCGCCTCGCCGGTGAGCTGCACGTACGCGGCCTCGCCCTTGGCCTCGTTCTCGCGTGCCTGGGCCTCGTTCGACTTGATCTGCACACCCACCTGCGCGCTCGCGAGTTGCGACTGCATGTTGGCGGTGCCCTTGGCCTTCTCCATCTCGATGCGCGACGTCTCGGCGCGCTGCTGCTCCTCGAACGTCGCCTTCTCCTGGTTGGCGATCTCGCGCTGGGTGAGCACCTGCACCAGCTCCGGCGGGAACGTGACGTCCTGGATGTAGACGCCCTTCGTCTCCACCTCGTACTGGCCGAGGTAGCGCGTGATCGCCTCGAAGGCCGCCGCCTGCACCTCGCGCCGGGTCTCGATGAACTTCACCGCCTCGAGCGCCTGCAGCGTGTTGCGGAAGTGGTTGCCCACCGCGCTCTGCAGCACCTCGCTGACGAGGTTGCGCATGGTGCCGACCATCGAGATCACCTTGGGCGCCTTGGTGTCGGGCACGTGGATCTGCACCTGGAGGTCGATCTGGAAGATGAAGCCTTCACGGCTCTTCCCGACGATCGACGACAGCTGGGCGTCGAGGTCGTGCGCCTCCGACGTGGCGTCGGCCCAGTTCAACGTGAGGATGAACGTGGGCACGATCTCGGCCGCGTAGACCCGCGGGTTGATCGCGTACTTGCCGGTGCGCAGCGGTTCCTGCCAGATGCCGCGGTGACCGGGCCGCACGATGGAGCCGAACTTGAACTCCGCGCCCGACGTGTCGGCGGTGGGCAGTCCCACGAAGCCCTTGATCACCGCGACCTCGCCCTGGTTCACGACCAGCATCGGCACGAGGTCGACGCGCACGAGGAACGGGTTCAGCAGGTACGCGCCGTACAGCAACGTGTCGTGCTGCAGACCGATCTTCCCGCCGTGGTCGAGGAACGCCTGGAAGTCCTGGTAGTTGTTGTGCAGCGTGTTCTTGCTGCCGAGCAGCAGGTCGATGAGCTCGGCATCGGTGGTCGCGGTGCTGCCGCCCGCGTTCGACGCCTCGATGGCGGCGACGTCCTCGAAACCCCCCAGACGGCTGGCGATGTCGCCCGACGGCAGCGGCTCGCCCTC
This sequence comes from Acidimicrobiia bacterium, assembly GCA_035763625.1. Classification (GTDB taxonomy): domain Bacteria; phylum Actinomycetota; class Acidimicrobiia; order IMCC26256; family DASPTH01; genus DASUAS01. The sequence continues at coordinate 2,309 of DASUAS010000285.1, read as the reverse complement.
GAGCGCGGTGACCACGCCCACGAGGTCGACTCCGCCGTCGGGCGCGATCACCACCACCCGAAGCTGATCGGGGGAGAGCCCGAACGACTCGGGGGTGAGCTCACCACCCTTGGCCTGCGACGCGAGCTCCGGCGACACCGGGAGGCCGTAGACGGTCTGAGGCGTGAGCACCAGGAACGCGACCGGGTGGACGGGGACGAGGGTCCCGGGCGGGAGCACCGGGCGCTGCACGCCCTTCTGGCCACCGGCGCCGACGAAGGTGCGCAGGGAGGAGAAGTTGGCCAGCTCGGGCCGGTAGACCGCGCTCTTGGCGCCGATCGGCAGCGGTGCGCCGACCTGCGCGATCACCACGCCGATCTCGCCCGCCGGCACCTGCACCCACGGGAACTTCTTCACGCCGAAGACGGGCCAGAGCTTGAAGCGCAGGCCCGGCATCAGCATGTCGGCCTGGTATCCGGCCTCGCCGCGGAAGGCGATCGGGTTGTCCTCGCCCAGCTTGCGGGCCGCGAACCGCTTCGAGACGAGGCCGACCTGGGCGGCTCCGATCGAGTGGAGCGACTTCCACCCGACGAACACGACGAGCGCGACCACGATGATGCCGACGACGACTTCCACGCCCATCTCCCGTCACCTCCCGGGCGGGGTTCCGGCCGGATGGTCCGGAACCTCCGGCCTCGATGTCCGGATCGTACAGTGAGCGCGATGCACGCGTCCCCGGCTGTCGGCCACCTCGCGGCGGCGGTGATGGCCGCGGTGACGGCCGCGGCGGATCCCGGTCCGCAGCTCACCGAGATCGTGCGCGTCCGACCGAACTCGCACGACCCGAGCTGGCCTCCGGTGCTGATCTTCTGCGTTGCCGTCGTCGTGCTCGGCGCGCTGTTCGCCGCGGTGGTCTTCCTGCGGCGGGCCTGGGGCGCCGCCCATCCGAGCCACGGGCCGCTCGATGGGTGAGATCGACGGGGAGACCGCTCCCGGTCAATGGGAGCGGCGGCTGGAGGCCGCGCAGGTCGTGGCCGGCGACGTCATCCGCAACGTGTGGGCGCGCATCGAGCGCCTCGGCACCATCGGACCCCGGAGCCGTCGTGCGCGCGCGTTCCGCCGCTTCGGCGACGGCTCCGCGATCTGCTTCCCCGTGGCCGCGCTCTACGGCGAGGAGTACATCGAGCTGGGCGCGGGCTGCATCATCGGGCCCTACTGCTCGCTGTCGGCCGGCGTGATGCCCGGTCAGGTGATCGACCACTCGCCGGTCGTCACCATCGGTGACCGCGTCCTGATCGGCAAGGGCAGCGGCGTCGTCGCGCACCACACCGTCGAGATCGGCGACGACGTGTTCACCGGTCACCACGTGTACATCACCGACGCCAACCACGGCTACGAGGACCGCACGCTGCCGATCGGCAAGCAGTTCGCGCCGACCCGGCCGGTGCGCATCGGCAGCGGTTCGTGGCTCGGGCACGGCACCGTCGTGCTACCGGGCTCCGACATCGGTCGCAACGTGGTGGTCGGTGCGGGATCGGTGGTCGCCGGTCCGCTTCCCGACTTCAGCGTCGCCGTCGGCAACCCGGCGCGTGTGATCCGCCGTCACCTCGACGGTCAGGGCTGGGTGCGGGTCGACCCGGCCGCTCCCAGCACGGATCAGGACCCCGGCGGCGGGTAGCTGGGCGGCTGATCGGCGGCGGGCAGCGTGTCGAGCACCGCGGTCGACGTCTTGGCGTCGAACAGCTTGATCGGAGCCTTGGGCCACTGCCCCGGCAGGTACCGCGCGCCGTCGTCGGCGTAGCGGTAGAGGCCGGTGCCGTCGCGAGCCACCTCGTCGGGGCCCTTCGCCGCCGGATCCCACCAGATGACGGTGGCGTCGTCACCGCCGGTGAGATCGATGCCCTTCCAGATGCCGTGCTTCCCCCACGACAGGTGCAAGCGCGTCGGCGTCGTCGTGGCCGCGGGAGGGAACCGGTCGAGCCCGGCGGCGAACGTCGTCGCAGTCAGCTTGGGTCCTGCGAGGTGCACGCCGGTGAAGAACACCAGCGGCGCCTGCACGAGCTCGCGGAACGTCTTCGCCGCCGGCGGGTGACCCGTCTGCCACGTGATGAGGTTGCCGAGCTCGTCGATGTCGTCGGTGGTGCGCGCAGGGAGCAACGACACGCCGAACGCGTGCGCCCACTGCTGCTGGTCGTACTGGCGTCCGAACACCGCGGTGTCGGTGAACGCGTAGCCGAGCACGACCCACTCGGGGAACCAATTCTGCGCCGTCGCCTCCTTCGTGAGGAAGGTGGGGAAGACGGGATCGCCGGCGAGGATCACGCTGGTGA